>DBDT01000021.1 GCA_002293705.1 Candidatus Woesebacteria bacterium UBA925 | reverse complement strand
AAAATAATCTAAGAGCAGGTAAAACCTGCTAAGTTTAAACTGCAGATCTTTGAGATGAATGCTCACCTGAGTGCAAATACATTGCCCCACTCTCCTCAACATTTTTTGCCCAGACATTGCCTTTTTTGTGCTTAGACCTTCTTTTGTTTACATGATGAAGCCATACATATGATTTTTCCGCTGCAAGCCTGAAGCTTTTGAAATATTCGATTATCGACTCCAGTGTCTTAACCACAAAATTGTCATAAGACTTGGTGTCAGTTGCTTGGAATGATGCGATTTCAAGCTCGGTTGTAAGGTTTGGGGTAACCTCTCGTAGTTTGGTGACTTCAAGTTTAAGTGTCTCTATTCTTTCCCTAAGCTCCATTGTTCTTTTTTCAACAAACAACCTTTCGCTTTCAATCATTAGAGTATGAGCTCTCTCTTTTTCAGGGTTAACTTGATAAGTTGTGCTCTCAGTCTCCCTTTTTATCTCAACAGTCTCTCCCTTTTTAAGCTCTCCGCCTTGATGGTTGGTGGGAAGTCCAATTTGTTTTTTGGCTTCTACTACAAATGGCTTTACCCCTTCATTTTTGGCGCTGGTTGCGATAGACCGCAAAGTCTCAAGGGTGCTTAGAAAGTTTTTTGGTAGTCTTGAGTTAGTTGGAAACATAGTAAATGAGTTTAGTTAATTGATGGTAGTTAACTATATTTTAGTATAGTTAAGCAACAAGGAGCTCTAACACTTTTCGCTTGGTAAGAATAGTTCTAATGCTGGTTATCTCTTCACTGGACATTTCCCTCTCTTTGCCTTGTGTTGCCACTACCGCCTTTGAGAATGCTGAAATCTCCTCATCACTTACAGAAACCTTCTCATCAACTGCAATTTTACCTAAAATCAACTCAAGTTTTAGTGAAGTTGCGGCAGTTTGAGCATATTCTGCTCTAATATCTTCAGGACTCTTACCTTGTGATGATAGGTAGTTTTCCAAAGTAAGCCCTAGTGACTCAAGTCTTGATAGTAGTTGGCTTAATCTGTGGTTTGCTTCCTCTTCAATTAACACTTTAGGTAGATTCACTTCGCAAATTTCAACCAACTTTCTGACAGCAATATCTTCTTTTTGTTGAGCAGTTAGCTCTTTTTTCTTCTCATCTTCACCAGGCTTCCACAAATCCTCCTTTGAAAGCTCTCCTTTGATCTCTTTTTTGTAGTCTCCTAGCTTGATTTCAGGCATTTGTGCTGTGATTGCTCTAATTTGCCAATCCGATCCTTCTTCAGCTGAAATCAGACTGACTTTTGGATACATGACTGGATTTATGTCATTTTTGTCATATGCTTCGGTCAACAAGTGAGGCATTATGTGCCCAACTGTCTCAGAAATTAGTCTGTCTTGGGGAATATGAGCAATAACAGCATCTAGTGGAGCCTTTCCTGGTCTAAAACCTGGAATTGTGATCCCCTCACCCATGTGAGTTGCAACGTGATCTCGCTCAGATTTAACTACATCCCAAGGAATTGTAAAGGTGAGTTGGACTGATCCATCCTCCTCTTTGGCAATTACAGGCTCAAAATATTGGTGTTTATGTGAAGACATGAGCACAATTGTACACGAAAATCGAAAAAATAGCCACAATGCATGCACTATTGGTAATTCATGGCTCATGCATAAGATTGGATTGCTTAATTTAAACAAGATTCAGTTGTCATTTGTTACAATCAATCATGGAATCAGTTGGTCAGGAGTCGAGTATTGGTGATCTTGGTGTGATTCAGATAGAAGAATCTCCAGCTCTCCATCCTGCAGTTACAAGGGATGCAGAGCAGGTGCTTTTTAATCCCAACAGTGAGGAGAGGAAAAAATATGAGCCATATGACTTAAAAGCTAGAGAGATACGTGATTTAGGAAGACAAAAAGAACGCTTCCAAGAGTGGAGGGGTCTAAGTTTTAAAGAGTTCGCATTGAGGGATGAATTTAAATCACCTGAAGCTGTAATCTCCTACTTCTTGGACCATCCTAATGTTGATATTAAGGATAGTCTTGTTGAGATATTGACTGACAATAAATATCAATCATTTATAGATACGCATTTTTCAGGAAAAACTAAGCTTAATCCAAAAGCACTTGCATCAGAGATTAGTGATATCGTAGCTGAATTGATTATTTTGAGAGAGAAAATTCACCAGAGAGTGGAGGAGGTTAATCTCGTTGGTTCCCGGGCAATTGAGCACCACATGGGTTATGAGCCGCCTGAAATTGGAAGAGAACAACTATTACTTCTACCTTCAGTTGATGTTTACAACTATATTGCACACGGTGTTTCTACTGATAACTTGATTGATGCTGGGACTGGGTCAAAAGGTATGGCATCATATCCAATTGTTCAGGAGGATCCCTCTGCTATTTCTTTTCGTCGTATTGCTATTGTGCCGATGGCATTTGCCGTAAATGTGGCCACTACAGGTTTGCGATTAGAATCGAGCAATAAAATGGAGCTCTCGGAGTCTGACAAAGGTATAGGTTGGTACAAGCAATCCATAAATACTGCTAGCCATGAAACTGAACATGCTCGTGTTTGGGGGGAGATTGATAAATCAACTAATGAACTAAAACTAGGCTTCAAAAGCCTTCCGCGTCGTGGAAGCAGGTCGGATAGGCCAATTGAACAACTTCAATTCGAAAAAGATCGTGATGAAGGGATGACTGACTTCATATCAATCTGGAAACTTAAAGTAGTTGATGGAACAATCCCAGTTGAAGCAACATTTGACCAGGTTATCGAGCAGGTCCAGGCATCGATCACGAATGGCTCATACTTCAGAGAAATATCTATTGTTATCCAGGATATGAAAGAATACAGGGATAGGTTTAATTACGAAGACCCCTTGAAAGCTTTTTTAACTTCTTATTACCACAGCTTTGCATATCCTCTTCGTAGGATCGCTTGATTAACCAAGACTGCAATGTTTTAAGGTTGTGGAAGTTGTATTAAGTTTGTGGCACTCTCCCCTGTCACGTAAGTGGGCAGTTTGCCATCCCATTTTTCAATCCACAACTTGTTTAATAACTCTCCTGAAAGAGTCTGCCTTTGAAGCTCCTGGGCCCTAGCCTGTGCTTCTGCTTCAGTGATTGTTGCCTCTTTCCTGAATTTTGCTTGCTCTGCTCTATTTTTCTCGGTTTCTACTCTAACCGCCTCAATTTGTTTTGCCTCAATTGCAGCGACATATTGCTCTGAAAACTTAATCTCACGAATTCCAACAGAATCTAAAACAATGCCATTTTCTTCAAAAGGCCCCTTAAGTTTTTCTGAAATCTCAACCCCTGCCCTGTCACTACCGTCACCTGAGTAAAGATCATCTGCTTCAAATGATCTTGGTATGTTTCTGGCCCATATTCTTGATTGTGTTTTGACAATCTTTTCAACCACAGCTGCTTCGCTGCCAAACCTCTCTACTATCCACTGAGCCTTCATGGGGTCGATTGAAAATGTGACAGTATAGTAGATATCAACCTGTTGTCCATCTTTGGTGTTTGTGTCTACCGGAAAGTCTTTGTAGTCTGATTTTGAATTAACCTGCTTGTCCCCTGAGGTAGTCTCGTAGGTTAGTTTTTTGGTGTTTATGTATCTAACTGATTCCACAAAAGGAAATATGAAGGATGCACCGGGCTCCAGTACTCTTCCAGTTGTAGCACCAAACCTGGTAACGACTCCAACTTCGCCAGATTTAACTGTCTTAAAACTAGCAGAAAGAATCAAAACTGGAAGAATAATGAATAGTGCCGACCTAATTAGTGAATTGATGTTGATTTGGGGTTTCATCCTTTGTGTTGGGTGATCTTAACTGGGGCTGGTTTGTATTGTGAGTGCCCAGAACCTATCTTAATATTTGCTTTTGCGCCACCAAATCTGCTCCCAATTGAAATTGGACTAACAATTTTGGGCTTATTTTCAGGTTCACTCTTGTTGACTTTGTTATTTTTCATTTTTGCTTAAGTTGTGGAAGAACGCCCCTAAAAGAGCCATCAAGACTGAAGCGATGATTGCTGTTACAAATGAATCAATAGAAAAACCTGGAACAATTAGAGATGCCACCCAAATTAGAGATGCATTAACAACAAATGCAAATATTCCTAGACTGAAGATTGTGATTGGTAGGGCTATAAAGTGTAAAACTGGTCTTATAAACATATTAATCACTCCAATTACAATTGCGGCAGTTACCAATGCCACATTGTCGGTGATTGTAAATCCAGGAAGAATTACAGTAATTATCCAAAGGCTTGCCACTTTACTAACTAGCTCAACAAAAAGTTTCATATATCTATATGGTAAACGTTGGAATCTGCCTGTCAACTGCTTCAGGTACATTCAATAACCCCATAATTTTATACATCT
>DBDT01000006.1:2906-3273 GCA_002293705.1 Candidatus Woesebacteria bacterium UBA925 | reverse complement strand
AGATTCTTTGAGTGTATTTAGTGAGTTTAGCGCAGCTAAAGAGGGTGAATTCCAACTTAGCGCTAGCAAGAATCCCCCAAAGATTGAAATAGACAACCTGTTTTTTAAATATCAAAATTCCAACAACTTTGTATTGAACGACATCAATTTGACAGTTAACCCAGGTGAGAAGGTAGCTATTGTTGGGGAAAATGGTGCAGGAAAGACAACTTTGGTGAAACTTCTATGTAAAGTTTATGAGCCAACAGGTGGAAAGATAAGGGTGGATGGATTTAACTTGAATGAGGTGAAAACATTGTCTTGGAATAACAAGCTTGGAACATTGTTTCAGGATTTTAATACTTACGGAGCGCTTACTGTTAGAGAC
>DBDT01000006.1:0-2719 GCA_002293705.1 Candidatus Woesebacteria bacterium UBA925 | reverse complement strand
ACGGAGCGCTTACTGTTAGAGACAATGTCGCTATTGGGGGCGAAAAAATTGACGATGATCTTGTTTGGGATGCATTGAAAAAATCCGGTGCATCGGGTTTTGTTAAAAAATTCCCAAAAAAGCTAGATCAAGTATTGTCGGAAGTTTTCAAAGGTGGGATACGACCTTCCGGAGGTCAGTGGCAAAAGATTGCTATTGCACGAATGTTTTACAGAAACGCACCCATCTTGATTATGGATGAGCCTACTGCTGCGATTGATGCTATTTCCGAAGCAAAGATTTTTAATAATATTTACAAATTCATGAAGGGTAAATCTGTAATTATCATTTCACATAGATTTTCCACTGTTAGAAATGCAGACAGAATAATTGTTTTAGATAAAGGCAGGATAATTGAGCAAGGTACACATGATGAGTTGATTGAATTAAAGGGTAAATACTTCGAGTCATTTTCACTGCAGGCTAAAGGGTATTCGTAAGCAAGAGATTCTATTAGAGTGGTAAGATATCATTAAGCTCGGCTGAATAAAAAATATATGAAAAAGATGGTTAGAATAGGAATTGATGGTAATGAGGCCAATCTTGATGTAAGGGTTGGTGTGAATACTTATGCATTCAATTTAATCCAATCAATACACGAAATTGAACGAAAGGATGTGTCGATCACGATTTTTTTGAAGGATGAGCCCAAAAAACACATGCCAAAAGAAAAAGATGGGTTTAGGTATCTTGTAATAAAAGGTTCTGGTCAGTGGATAATAAAATCTCTATCTCCACATCTTTTCAAAAACAGAAAGAACTACGATGTTTTTTGGTCCCCAAGTCACTACATACCTTTTACTCCATTTACTCCCACTGCGTGTTCGATTATGGATCTGGGCTATTTGAAGTTTAAATCACAGTTTACAACTTATGATTTCTGGCAGCTTACGCTTTGGACTAGCTACTCAATTGTTTTTTCTAGGGCAATATTTTCAATATCCGAGTCAACCAAGAAAGATATCGTAAAGTATTACCCATTCACAAAAAGAAAAATCGTAACAACCCTTTTAGGATTTAACCAACCTAAAGATGGAACAGCTAAATCTGAAATCCAGAAGGCCAAGGAAAAATATGGAATAGAAGGCAAATACTATCTTTTTATGTCAACCTTGAAACCAAGCAAGAATATTGAAGGTCTGCTTGAAGCTTGGAAAAAGTTTAAAGGTAGAAAAGATACAAAGTTGGTAATAGCTGGAAAAAAAGGTTGGCTTTTTGAGCAAATTTTTAATAAGTATAAAAGTCTGAACCTTGAAAATAGTGTTATATTCACCGACTTTGTTGAAGAGATTGATAAATACCCGCTAATCAGTGGCTCTAGTGCCTTTGTGCTACCTTCGTTTTGGGAAGGATTTGGGCTAGATGTTTTAACAGCTCAAAGTCTTGGGGTACCTGTTTTAGTATCAAATGTTGGTAGCTTGCCAGAAGTTGCAGGAGATGGGGCAGTGTATTGCGATCCGTATAAAATCGACTCAATAACTGAGGGCATGGAGTTGATATACAATTTTAAAAACTCTGAAAAGCAGGTGATTATAGATAAAGCCAATGCTAATATTCATAGATTCTCGTGGAATTCGGCCGCAAAGAGTACAATTGATAAACTAGTAGAAATATCAAGAAAATGAAAATAGGAAACAACCTCAAACTAGATTCCAGTGGACTATCCTTTTATGACAAACATGGTAAAAAGCTTGGCTTTGGAGATGGAATGTCTAAAGTACTAAATCGCTTCAACAACATTGGTCTAGATTTTAAACTATACCTACTTTCTTTGGTTAGCAACTTTGTCCCCTCTCACACAATTAGAAAACTAGTAATGAAGTTTATGGGGGTTAAAATAGGTCGCGGTAGTAGTATTCACATGGGGGCAAACTTCTATAATCCTTCAGGGGTTCATATTGGAGAGGACACAATCTTGGGTTCAAGAATTTTTCTAGACGGTAGGGATAGTTTGAAGATAGGCAGTCACGTAGATATAGCTTCAGAGGTTATGATTTACAACGCAGAACATGATATCAACTCAGATAAGTTTGAGGCAATAACAGCTCCAGTTGAGATTGGTGATTATGTATTTATAGGACCCAGGGCAATCATTCTCCCTGGGGTAAAAATTGGCAAAGGTGCAATAGTTGCTGCAGGTGCAGTGGTAACAAAAGATGTATCGGAATACTCAATGGTCGGTGGAGTTCCAGCCAAGGAGATTGCAAAAAGAAAGATAACAAACTTGAATTACGTCTTGGGTAGAGCAAGATTATTCCAATGAAAAAGGTCCTGAAAAATACCCCAGAACTACTGGTTATTGCATTCGGCCTTGTGCTACTAAGGTATCTTTTGATCCAAAATCATCCTTTTCCGGTGCCACCTCCTAGTGCAATTCAATCAGATGAGCCTGCTGACACAGAAATACCAAACAGGAGAGCCTACTTCACAAAGTACACCAGAGATCAGGTGATAGCTCACTACAAAGCCCAACTTGAATACATACCAGTTGTTAGACTTAATTATCCACCAGAAGAGGCAAATAGGATAATTAGAGACCAAACAAAAAGTTGGTACTTAGAGGAGCTGGTGCACCCACTAAGAAGCTCTGTTTTTATAAATGGATTTATACCGCAACGTGATAGTGATCGAATATTTATAAATGGAGAACAGTATTATCAGCTGTCTCTTATACACATCT
>DBDT01000087.1:589-8146 GCA_002293705.1 Candidatus Woesebacteria bacterium UBA925 | reverse complement strand
AGATGTGTATAAGAGACAGGTCTATTACCGAATGATTTTGAAATTGAGGCTTATACAAAATATTTGCCTAGAGTTGCCAATAATTTTGAAACACTTGTTATCCCAGAACTAGCCGAACAATTCAATGGCGATGATAGAACTTACCTTTTGTTGCCCTATTACAGTGGTATTACTTTTGATTTCAACACTAAGGACATTAATTTAGCGAACCAATTGGTAGATATAGTTGATGAATTACTATCTATTGATGTTGAGTCTGTAATTACGGGAGGCAGTAATTTTGATTTTCAAACTTTTGAAGCAGGATTTTGGAATTTTTTTGACCAAGCTATTAAAATTAGGTTGATAGATGGATCTGAAAAACAAGTCTGTGCCACCATTTTAGAGAAAGGAGGAACAATTCAAAAAATGGTCATCATAAATGGAGATTTTAACCCCAGAAATGTTATAAGGATTGAGAATAATCAGATTGTCTTGATAGATTGGAACGGAATTGTATTTCCTCTAGAACATCTGTTAACTTATCCGTGGCTTCTTAATTGGCAGAACCCTCATTGGCAAAACCAATATGCTTCTAAATTTGAAAATGATCTCCCTATCAATATAGATAATGTACGAATGCATCTTATGAATATTGCACTCCAACGTGCTGTAGGAGAGAAGGGCCACGGCACTCCATACGCTGATGCTATGGCGCAAAACCATATAAAAAATTTCTTTGCGAGTTTGAAAGGTTTTAAATCTTTATTGGAAATATCGGGATAAGATACTTCCAATTCAAACATTGGATATGCAGTATCTCTATGATAAACAACACTACATAGATCGTTATGATCTTCACACGGTAGAAGAATGCCTTGATGCGGTGAAAATGTTCCAGAATATCTATCAAAAAAGTCTCACAAGTGACGAGCTTAAAGATCTCCCAGAAGAAGAAAAACTAAGAAATGTAAATCTTATGCTGAGTCGGCACCTTTTTGTTATTAAAGGTATAAGGTATGAGAAAAAGCAAGAAACTATCCAAAAGTGGATGTCAGAAGATAAGGTACAACAAGACAAGCAAGATTTCACACCAACTCCCGAAGGTATTTACTGTCCTCTTTGTAATTCTTCAATGTACTTCAGTATTACAAAGCATCTCGACTCTACTTACGACAATCCAATACTACGCTTGATGTTTCTTTTTAAGTGCAGTAAATGTGAGAAACAACAATGGGTCTATGACGATGGGGAGATTCGTGTTTCAAAACCTGATCTTTGTCCCAAATGCAGAAAAGAATTAGATGTGACTGGCAGTAGAAAAGGCAAAGTCATAACAACCCTCTATAAATGCAAATACTGTAGCTATTCAAAGAAAGATATTCTTGATCTCGCCAAAAGTGATAAGGAACATAAGAAATGGGAGGAAGAGCAGAAGAAGAAAAGAGACGAAGGCAAAAAGCTCTTAGAAAAATATCGAACAGAATTTTGTTTGTCAGATAAAGAAGGTAAAGAGCATGTTGAAACCCTTGAAGCCATGGAAGTTGCGAATGTTATCCATGACGAAGAAATGCAAAAGTACGATGATCCTGTGTATGAGCGAGTATCCAAATTAAAGAAGACAACAATTGTAGATCTCGAAAAACTGTTGATTGAACCTCTCGAAAAGGCAAATATGTCAAATTCACCTTTGAAAAACCAGAAATGGGACAGTACATTATCGTTCCTTTTTCTCTTCAAGATAGCGATTCCTCGCGAAGAGATAGAATCAGTGTTTCGGAATTAGAAAAACTCATAAAGGAATCTCTCGAAGACACCAATTGGCGATTGCTGTCTAATAGCGTCATGTATCGACTTGGATATCTTGAAGGAAGGCTTAAGGGCTACGATCGCGAGGAAGACATGCTTAAACTAGCAGGTAAGAAAGAGGAGCCAAAGCCTAAACCAAAAATAGATGACGAAAAACGCCAGAAATACTCTTCAAATAATTTAGTGCAACTTGCTCGAATGACTGGCAAGTATGCCGGTATTGAGAACATGCGGAAGCGTCGATTGCTCAAAGAACCAGAAGGCTTCTTTTTAGATGATGAGCAGAATCAGCTAACTTGTAGTATCTGTGGCGAGCATTACTATGGAAGCGAGATGTGGTGGAATTTGGATGGAACACGATGCAAAGATTGCCTGAGAAATATTAAACAAGGTGTTATTCCTTCACTGAAGCCCAGATATGACGACAAAAGTAACTGGTTTGAGAGTTGGCAAATTAAATCAAATCATGGAGTCCATCCGTCGTCGGTCCGAAAATTAGTACGAGAAGGGCTACTTCACAGCAGAGATTTAAAGAGAAAAGATGGAAATGTTTACTACACCGTATACTTAGTAAGCGAAAATCAAGAGTTTCTCAAGAAATATCCTAAAAATAAATCTGATATTAAGATGACGATTGCTGATAAAGACGGAAAATCAATTGAACTATGAAAAATAGACGTCTACTTCATCAATTCATCGGGTAACCAACTGTCTTTTACCCACTTTCCATCAAAACGTGCTGAGTTCTTTTCAGTTATTCTAGTTATGTCTCTATTTCCATTCGCATCTTTTGTTTCTTCAAACCGATCTACACCAAATTGAACAGCTAGGACTTCAGCGCCTTTTTGAGTGTTCGGAAGGTCAAAATCGGCAAGCTCTTTTGCATCAATCCACACAAAGTATTCAACTGTGCCGGGACTCTGACCAAAAGCGGTAGGAAGCCATGAGTCTCCTTGCTTGGATTTGAAGTATAAAATGACTCTCCATGCCTTATTCTCAACGGTAAGAGGATGGGCAGCGTGTGCCTCTACTCTCAAACCAGGAACTAATGTTTTACTGTATTTTCCTTCCCACCATTCGGGATTCTGAACCTCATAAAAGGAATGGTTTAGATATTCAAATGTAGCGGTATCTCCGTCAAAAACTTTTTTCGACTTGATATACTCCGTAACTTCTCCCATAGCCAGCTTATCTAACTCATCTTCGTTAGTGCCAGATCGCATCTTTTCCAAGAAATCAACAAAGAATGGGAAGCCTATAAATCCACTGCCTTTAACAGCATACGGTTTGCCTATTAGATGAAAGTTGCCCTGAACAGTCTTAAAGCCTTCTTCGCCCCACCATTTAACCTCGTAACCATCGATATCGACTGTTTTGGCATGGGAGATTGTTGCTTTGTGGGTAGACATAAAATCCAGAATGTCACTCTCCCTATAGCGTCTATCGCCTCGATCATTTACTCTTACAGCAACCAGAGTTTTGTCATTGTCCCACCTTCGAAGAGTTTCAGGGTGAACATTGATAAGAGCCGCCGCTTCGGCTAGTGTTAATAATTTTTCCATACTTATATTATCTTATACTAAATTAAACAAATCTGCAAGTGCTTTTTGCAACAAAAACCCAGAAAATTGAGACACTCCCTTTTTATGGTGTCTCATTTGTCTCGTTTAGCCTTGATGTGAGACAATCGTTATAAGGATAAGAAGGTTCTAGACCGGAGCGCTCAGCAAGTAGCTCCAACCCCATCATTAAAAGAGTATTATTTTAGAATGAAGGTATTACTTCCCGTAGCTATACTTATTGCAACAATCGCGACCTTTATCTTTTTAACATCTAAACCAGATCCGGAACCCAATAAGCAAACACCAACAACTAATAGCAACACTACTTCCTCCGAAGTCGAAAACAAAGAAGTTTTCGTCAATGCCAAGTTTTCCATCTACACCCTTGGAACTAAAAGAGATTTTTCAAACTCCATGTACCAAAACCTTTCAGAAAAAGCATACATTGCCACTGGAAAAGGGGATCAAATAATTGCACGAAGTAACACTACATGGAAAGAATTCTTTGACACACTACCTTTCTCCATAGACACTCAGTGTCTGGTGACTGGCACCAAGCAAAGATTTTGCACCAACAAAACCCAGAATCTTAACTTTTATCTAAATGGAGCAGTAGACCCCGAAGCACTTTCAAGGTCAATTAATGAAGGTGATGAGCTTGAAGTAAGATTTGAATAACAAAACAAAACGGCGAACAAGAATTAACTTGAACGCCGCTTTGTCTTTTGTTACTCAGCTGGCTTTACAGCTTCTTCCACTACAGGTACTACATCAGTAGCAGGTGCCATAGGTTCAACTACTGGCTCTACTGCTGTTTCTGTAACTGGCATTGGCTCAACTGCAGTTGGTTCAACTGCGGCTGGTATTTCAACCACAGGAGCAGGCATAGCTGCAGGTGCAGCTGACTCCATGACAGGCGCCTCTGGTGCTTGATACACATCTTTAGGCCTCTCAGGGGTTGCATCATTCACTACAAGTACTCGTCCCATGAATTCTTTTCCATGAAACATTTCTTTTGCATGAATTGCTTCTGCGTCTGTGCTCATTTGCACAAAACCAAAACCTCTTGACCTTCCACTAAATTTATTAGTAAGAATTACAGCATCAACAACAGTTCCAGCTCCGGAAAAGTATTGCATCAGTTCGTCTCGAGTGGTTTGGAATGAGAGATTTCCAACAAACAACTTAGAATTTGAAGAGTTCACAATCTCTCACCCCCTTTCAAAAAAGAGGATCTATTTTTACAACAATAAGGCATTGGCACGATAATTATAAATTACTTGAATTACTTCAAGGCTGCATCAACAACAGACTTCATTTCTGAAAAGCTCACAGCACCTGGAAATCTTGTGTCGTTAACAAAGAAGGCAGGAGTACCTTGTACTCCAAGGCTTGCAGCAACTTCCAAGTCTGCCTTCAATCTCTCGTCATACTTCCCACTCTCCAAACAGCTTTTGATAAATGCTGGGTCAACTGCTGGCTTAAGAAATTCTGCAAGTATTCCAGCATTTGCCACATCATTTTTAACCTTGTCGTTTACAACATCGTAACCCTCTGTTGAGTACAAAAGATCATGTGCCTGCCAGAATCTACCTTTTTCGTGAGCACAATAAAGTGCTTTTTGAGCCAAATCTCCATTTCCATGACCAATACTGTAGAGGGTTAGGTATGATGCCTTACCTTCTTCAACCAATTTTCTCATTTCAACTACTGGTGCTTGGTATGTTCCACCATCAGTGTTTAAGATAAACTGTGTACCAACTTGCCTATTCAAGCTTGGATTTTTACCTGAAGCAACATGACAGAAAGGACAGCTTGGATCAGCAACTTCAACAAACAAAAGAGGTTTGTCTGCTTCTCCAAACTTAACAAAGTCCCCATCAAATAGGTTTTTAATTTGGTCTAGAGTTACTGGAACTGGGGTTGCCTGCACTGCTTGTTGAGCCACTGCTGCATTATTGGTGGCTGCAGTGTTTGAAAGATTTTCAACTTTTTGCCACAAAACACCAATTGCAAAAGCCATGATAAGCAAACCTCCATAAACAGCCGGTAAGACTTTCAATACTAGTGGTTGCTTTGAAGATTCAACCGCAACAGGAGTCTGCACTAAAGCATCAGATGCTTTTGGTGTCCTAGCTACAACTTTAGTCTTTTTTTCTTTCACCATGTCGGTATATCTTTGTCTAAAAACTTAAGAGAGTCAAGAGCCGACATTGCACCAAAGCCCGAAGCTGTTATGGCTTGCCTGTAATGTCTGTCGTGAACATCTCCTGCAGTAAACACACCAGCTAAATTAGTGCTCATTTCGAAACCATCTTTGGGTGATCGCAATAGATATCCAAGCTCATCCATATCCAATACTCCTGAAAAATTCTTAGTGGAGGGGCTGTGCCCAATGGCCACAAATACTCCATCAAGATCAAATAACTTCTCCCCTTCTCCTTCTGTTTGAAGTTTAACTGCTGTAAGCTTTTCTTCGCCCACCATTTCAATTACTTTAGTATTCCAAATCACTTTAATCTTTGGGTGATTCAAAACTTTCTCCTGCATGGCGGCAGAGGCCTTAAAGCCATCCCTACGGTGGATCACAAAGACTTCTGAAGCGTATTTGGCAATTACCAAAGCCTCCTCCATTGCACTGTCCCCACCACCAATAACTGCAACTTTTTTTTCCTTAAAAAATGGGGCGTCACAAGGAGCACAAGAGCTTACCCCTCTGCCACGAAGTCTTTCCTCCCCCGCAACACCCAGCCACTTAGTGTCTGCCCCTGTGGCCACTATCACACATCTTGATTTAAATTCTTCATTATCAGTTTTAAGAATAAAAACATCTGAAGATTTTTCTAAGCTAACAAGTTTCTGATCCTTCCAGTTTGTTCCAAATCTAAGCGCTTGCTTTTTCATGTTCTCCATCAGAGCGGGGCCATCAATCCCATCAGGAAAGCCGGGGAAATTGTCTACGGTCGTGGTAAGCATTAGCTGCCCTCCCCACGTGTCACCAGCAAGAAGTAGAGTGGAAGCAGCTCCGCGAGTTGTGTAAATAGCGGCAGTTAAAGCTGAAGGGCCTGATCCGATTATTGCAACATCCCAAACATCGTTTTCTGGATTAGGGGCTACATAGGTATCTGACATCAATATAGTTTGGTGAAATCAAAAAAAATTAAGACTTTGACAAAATCTTCTCAAAGCCAGCCTTGCCTGCAAAGCCAGTTTGCCTGTCTACCATTTTTCCATCCTTAAAAAGAATTGTGGTTGGAATAGACATAACTCCGAGACTACCTGCATACTTTTGCTCTTCATCAACATTCATTTTGTAAAAAGTTACTTTGCCTTCGTACTCCCCAGATAATTCTTCCAAAACTGGCTCAGCCATCTTGCAAGGACCACACCATGGTGCCCAAAAATCAACAAATACCGGCTTGTCTGATTTAAGAACTTTCTCCTCAAATTGAGCGTCAGTGATAGCTGCAATTGCCATAGAACCCATCATAAACTAAAATTGTGAACCGTTCAACAGCAAAGGAAGGGAAATCATGGTTAAGAAAGTTGTGATTATTTGGGTTGATATCGATGGCCAAGATGTTGAATTTGAATTTGAAGAAGCGACGAGAGACCTTGTCCGATTTGATGGGACTGGTGCAGTCGTCCAACGGCTACAGCCGGACACGCCATACTACGTTGTAGTACTCGCTCAAACATTTAACATCCTGGGGCGGAACATTCGCGAAAGAATTGGCTTGACAGACACCGACCACGCGGTCATCTAGTGCTTTGCCAAATGGAGGGCTCCCCATAGCCCTCCTAAATCACCAAGCTCAGCCTTTACAACTGAGGGCATATCCACAGAAAGTTTTGAAAGAGACTTAAGAGTAAGTTTAAGTTTTTCTATTGAAATTCTTTTTACCAAAGATCCACCTATGACGACAATTGATGGTGACCAGTATAAGACAGTGTTAAATACTCCAATTGCTGCAATATGTGCCACTTCATCCCAAATAGCAGGGTCATCAAGCTCGTGCGCTGGCCTACCATACCTTCTTTGAAGTGCAGCTCCAGACACCAACTGCTCCAAACCTTGATATCTATTGTCGCCCATATTTATTATCTGATCTCCAATCTCAAACCCTCCAACAGATTCTTCGATTTGCTGATTAACAATTCTAACGCCATTAACGCCAGTGCTTAATGTCTGTCTCTTATACACTTC
>DBDT01000087.1:0-345 GCA_002293705.1 Candidatus Woesebacteria bacterium UBA925 | reverse complement strand
CCATTAACGCCAGTGCTTAATGTAATGTAGGCAACTATCTTTTCACTTTTACCAGCACCGTAAACCGCCTCACCTAACCCAACCAAAGCAGTATCATTTTCCAAAATTACGTCGCAACCTATCTTAGATCCTAGTTCAAGCTTAAAGTCAAAGCCGCTCCAACCAACTAGATTTTTGTCATTTGCTATCCCAGACTTGTCTCTTGTTAGCGGGCCAGCAATTCCACCCACTGCAAATGCTGGAGATGCACCATTTAACTTTGATTTAATCATGTTTGAGACAAGCTCAACACCTTCGGAGAAGTTTTTTGGAGTTCTTACCATCTCTACACCTTCAATTGTTTGA
>DBDT01000079.1:11685-12266 GCA_002293705.1 Candidatus Woesebacteria bacterium UBA925 | reverse complement strand
CAGTAGTAATCAATACTTTTAAACTACTTCACAAGTTTACTAAAAATTGAGATACAGGAGTAAAAGTGTACTCAGGATAAGCAATAAAACTTAAATTCCTAGTATTTTTCCATTTTGATGTATTGACAGCAATCTATTGATAGAATAAATTCGTGGCAACAGTTTGTTTGACTAAATCATCTTGTTTAGTCAACTAAATTGCAGGTCTGTCCAGCGAAGCGATAAAAATACAATAAATGAAAGACGTAATCAAAAATTTTAAATTGAACGAGAACACTGTAAGCATGATCCTTGGAGGTCTTGTTGTTTTGTTTGTTGGATACCTTGCTATCAACTTCCTTAGAGGAAACAATGTTACCAACAACGAAACTATTACTGATGTAGCAACATCATCCTCTGAGCTTACCTCACTCCCAACCACTCACATTGTAGAAGCCGGTGAAACTCTTTGGTCAATTTCAGAAAAGTACTTTAAGTCTGGATACAACTGGGTAGATATTGCTTCAGCAAACAACCTAACTGATGCAGGCGTAATTAGAACTGGGATGGAACTTACCATTCCTAACGTATCTGCAAGGCTT
>DBDT01000079.1:11036-11480 GCA_002293705.1 Candidatus Woesebacteria bacterium UBA925 | reverse complement strand
TTCCTAACGTATCTGCAAGGCTTGCAAATTCTACTTTAAGCACTGAAGCAGCTGTTGCCACACAAACACCTTCAGCCACTGCTACACCAACTGTTGAACCAACTATGATTGCAACAGCAACTCCTACAGCAACCATTGCTGCAACACCTAGCGCAACCACTGCACCAGTTATTGCAGATGGATCTGAAAAAGGAATGGAGTCAACCGATATGATGAGTGCCACATCATATGTAGTTGTTAAGGGTGATAGTCTATGGAAAGTAGCAGAAAAAGTGTATGGCGATGGCGCAAGATGGATGGAGATTGCCAAGGCCAATAGTTTGGTTAATCCAAGAGTCATCCACTCTGGAAACAATCTAGTAATCCCTAGATAATCCCACAGTCTCTGACTTGTAGTTCTCCTCTTCTGAATGCATAATCTGAATTAACAAAGCCATGCGGCGG
>DBDT01000079.1:0-10773 GCA_002293705.1 Candidatus Woesebacteria bacterium UBA925 | reverse complement strand
GCGGCGGTAGTTCAGTGGTAGAATGTCTCCTTCCCAAGGAGAAGGTCGGGAGTTCGAATCTCCTCCGCCGCTCAAATACTCCATACTGGAGTATTAAAGACTTCAACAAATAGCTAGCTGGGTTATAATCACAACATGTGGCTAATATATTCTTTAATTTATTCTTTTTTGATGGCGTTGGTTAATTTTACTGACGAAAACCTAGCCACAAATAATAAACTCCCCGAAAATTCAAACATACATACAAAAGTTGGCAGTGTGCTCCTAATCTCCGCCCTTATGAGCTTTGTCGGCGCAACAGTTATCTGGGTTATAACTCAAGATATTAGCATAGCAGTAGAATCAAGGAATATTGCGATTCTAACCGGTATACCCATGGTTATGATGTATGCTTCATATTTTTATCTACTACAGTCTTTTCCAGTCCACCAAGTTGCACCACTATTCCAGATAAGCTCAATTTGGCTTCTTGTAATCGAGCTGCTATTTGGTGGCAGTATTTCTGCTTTTGGGCTTATAGGAATAACAGTTCTTTTGTATGGGGCATACATTCTTGATGCAGGCACACTTAAATGGAAAATACCTACAAAATTGTTAATGTTTGCAATTCCTGCAACCTCAACTTGGGCAGCTGCTTTGTACATGGTTAGAGTAGCCTCTGAAAAAGCTTCACCAGTGGCTATTACCTTCTGGCAACTTTTATCAGTGGGATTCATAGGTATTCTGATTTTTTTGCTTGTCAAACAATACAGAGAAGGATTTTTGTACAGGATAAGGCACCAAGGCAAGAGATTTCTTGGACTAAGTTTTGCAAATGAGGGATTTGCTGAAACCGGTTTTGTGTTTAGCAATTTAGCAGTAGCTACAGCGCCTGTGGCCGCCTATGTTACTGCAATGAGCGGAGTGCAAAGCATTTTCGTCCTCATACTATTCTTTCTCTTCCCTCAAGGCGAGAGGTCAAATATAAGCAAAATGCAGTGGATCGCGGTCACACTTATTGCAATAGGTGTGTTTCTAATAGAAAGATAGGGGTACAATTTGCAACTGCTAAATGAAGCACTAAACATATTTAATGGATCAATTCAGAATGAACTATCTGGTAAGTTTTTATTTAAGCTTAGACAAAACCATACAAACAAATCATAGTGTTTGTTGTGTTATTGCAAAACTTTTACATACCTTACGAACATTGAATACTTCTTCAACTCTTTGGCACACTGCGCAAATTCTGCATTAGCCCACGGGTTATTACCTTGAGCAATCTGCTCATCAACTAAGCGATTCATTTTTCCAATCAATAACACACTGTCACGATGAAACTGAGCAATTTTACTTACATAAGCCACTTTGTAATCAGGTGACCCCATAGGTATTTTAGAGCCATCTAAGGGCATTTCTAACGCCATTTGCATAATTTTGTTTTGCATCTCCATGACTTCAAGTTGAATAAATGCGTCTTGTTGCAGTAGATTTTCAGGATAATCTCCACGCAACCTAGCAAGCGCGAGACAAGACTCCGAAAGAGTCGTTTGATCATGTATCAAACTTTCAAGAATTAAGTCATCACTTGAATTCATAAAGGTTTTAGGCCTGGTTCCAACTAGCCAATAATCACTTATACCACCAAGGACACTATCCTTACTGCTTATAGATTGCCCCAACCCTATGCCGAGCGACTGAGCTCTAACCTGATTGTAAATTAAGCTGTCCCTATCTTGCTGCAAGTTGCTTCTGTATCTTTCCACAATTCTATCTGGTAAACGATCAATGATTTCAGATAACAATGTATACCCATTAATTTGCGAAAGTGGTTCAGTGTTGTCAAGACCGTAATGGTGACGGATTCTTTTTGCTTCTGTATCAGCAATAATATTTTCATGAAAATTAGCCATAGGCCTATGTGCCGTGAGTCTATTGACCCCACTAACACCGTAAAACTCTTCAATGGGCACCTCCCTCACTACTTGAATGTGTTTGGAAAGATCTATGCCATCAATGAGACTTGAAGCTTCTAACTCAGGGATATTGTATGCCCTACCAAGTTCATTTACGACCCATTGTATTTTTTGGGCCTGTAACTCCAAGCTAAATTCTTTATTCCCAGACAAGTAGTCCATCAAAAGCGGGGATCCTATCATGTATCCAATATCATTTTTAAATGGTGCCGCTTTTTCTGTTTGAATTTGGTAAAAACCCTCAAGATTGTTGAACAAGTTAACCACATCCGCGTCAGACCTTAATTTGTCTAATGTAAAATCGTGACTTTTTACAAGTCTTTCCCTCATTCTTTGAATTTCTCTCCTTCTCACATGATCTGCATACTCCCATGGTTTTAGGTATGCATCGCTAAATGACCTAATCTCAACACCACCGTTTGGCAATGGAACTGGAACCTCTTCAAGTTTGACCACCTTAACTGTTTTTGCATGCATTATTCCGCTTGATTCAAGCATCTTGTGTTTGTTTATTGTGGCTTCTGCTTCACTTTTACTAACGCCCCAAACCACTTCATGTCCTATGTCGTCTGTTTTTGAGTTAACTCGAGGAGGAAAATTAGGTTGGTTGATATTGCCAGCACCCTTAAACTGTAGATACCCCCAATCCGCCCTGCTCATTAGCGACCTAGGTGCGGCTGTAAGCCAATTTCCCATTGACATAGGTGGCAGAAAGAGCGAGTTGCTACTTCGGGTATAGTCTTTCTCAGTATTTTGTGTAACCCAAACAGCTTCTCCAGGACCACCTTCTTCGCTGATTTTTTCCGAATAAACCACAGTGCCCTTTAATGACAAATTTTTCGGTGCAACCTCCCTTGATTCAAAACGAACAGGTTTATGTAAACGATTCTCAGGGTCTTCTTTTAAACTAGTAGCAGGTTTGCTTTCTTCCCATGCTTCAATTTCTAACATATAAATAAATTGTACATGAAAAAATAGGCTAGAATTGGACAGTAGAACGATTATGCTTTGACCTATAACTAAATGGCGCCGATTAAGACTGGTAATTTAAAAAGGGAGATTCCCACAAGAGACATGTCTGTCTACCCTTGAGGCAGAAGATACTACATTTACGGCTAGCGGAGAGGCTGACCTGAGAGATTCAAGTGAAACCTTAAGTATTGTTTCTGACTTTCCATTTACAACAGGATTTAGTGGGTATTGTGCAGGCCCTAGATCAATACAAGAACCAACATGTATGTATGAAGGCTGGGAAACACCTCTTGGTGAGTTGTTTAGGCTAACTTGAACCAGCGTCTGGCCATCAATTTCTCGAAGGGAAACATTACCAAATTGGCCTGAGCTGTTTTGATCAACCATCTGAACAATAAACTCCCCTTTTGTGAATCCGGCAGGTCGGGTTAAATCGGTTTCATAGTCCTTGGTCATTTTTGGCATTGATAGAACCAGAAGCATATATGCAGCCATTAGTACTACCAAGGTTATAAGAAGGGCAACAATGCTTTTTTGCTGTGTGTGATGAATTTGATATTCACTTTTGTGAGGCTTTGTAGTTGCCACCTTTTTTAGAGATTTGTTTGCAGCTTTTTTTGTTTTGGGCATACATAATGTTTTAACTTTTAGCCCAATCAGTCAAGAGGGTAAATAATGCTATATAATTTGACTGTACAGCCAGAGTAGCTCAGGGGTAGAGCAACGCTTTCGTAAAGCGTGGGTCGTGGGTTCAATTCCCACTTCTGGCTCATATGGCAGTTTACTATTACAAACAAGAAAGCAGGAAGGGTGTCAAAAAGACAGGATCTGAATGGAAGACTTTCTTCTTCTATTCAGTTTTAACTGTTGTTGCCACTGTTGCTTTTTTTGTTGTAGGAATTCGTATTCTAACTGGTGTTGCGCGGCTTATAACTGGCGTTGGTGACAACCAAGTTATCACAACCAAAGACACAACCCCTCCCCCACCTCCAAGGATTGATAACACCAATCCTTACACCAAAGAATCACTTTTAACTATCTCAGGCAATACCGAGCCTGGATCAACAGTCAGAATCATAGTTCCAGAGTCTTCATTTGAAAGAGAGGTGTTTGTGAGCGAATCTGGGAATTTCACCTCTGATGTGACACTTCAGGAGGGCATTAACACCATCCAAGCTACAACAATTGACACTGCTGGCAATGAAAGCAGGACAAGTAGCACCAAATCAATAATATTAGACACCGAGGCTCCAAAACTTACTGTAAACCAGCCTTCCGATGGCGAATCCAAGCGAGGCAGAAAAGAGAAAGATCTGATTGTTTCAGGTGAAACAAGCCCAGATGCGCGACTAACCTTAAACGGACGCGTTATAGTTGTTAACCCCAATGGCGCTTTCTCAACAGTTTTTACGCTTTCAGACGGAGAGAATCCACTGGATGTAATTGCCACAGATGAGGCTGGCAACCAAACTGAGGTAAAGCTTAAGATCAACTATTCCTCTTAAGCTTTAAATCCTTACCACCTGTCTCTAAAACAAACATTACTGTTAAAACAAAAATAGCCCATGGATATATCCAAGTTGTTGTTAAAAGCCCGTGCAAAAAGTATGCAAGAAATAAGTAAGTAAATAGACTATTCGGCTTTAAATTGCGATCTGAATGGATGAGTGCTCCAAGCAAATACAAAACAAGAGCCACTCCCCCAATGGCGACTAAGTTAGATGGGCCAAAATCAAAGTTTGCACATGAATTCTTCATGGTAAGAAGAGAATCAGAATAAAGCTTGAAGGTCTCCCTGACCTCACAAAGCTGTCCTGGGCCGAATCCAAACACCGGACTTTTTGTAATTATTACTGCTGATTCATAAAGATTTTGAAATCTTAATTGCAAACTGTTTGTTCGAAGCAAGTTTACCCCTTCTCCGCCCATAGATCTCGGCAAAACAGCAAGAGTCAAAACAACTAACGGCAAAAGGGCGACAATCACTTTGGTCAGATTTGCTCTAACTAGGTAAAAAAACATAACTGCAAAGTAAACAATATAAGTTGTTCTTGAAAATGTTGCCAGTATCGACAATGTGAAAACAGCAACCAATGGAATTTTGTATTTAAGGGGTAATCTCTGACCTAAAAGCCAAATTGATAAAATTGATAGAATAAATCCCGTAAAGTTGGGGTCGAAAAACAACCCAACTAGCCGACCAAGATGATCGTCCCAGCCAAAGTTGTATAAAAATCTCATATCAGGAAGGAGTAAGTATTGGGCAATTGAGGTCACTAGAACAAACAACGCTGATGAAAAAAGACTGCGACGCAGCAGCTTTTTTGAAACAATGCCCATGTCTAGAACAATCTGCAATTGGTAAAAAAATACAATTAAATTCACTATCCTTGCTAGGTATAAATATGGTTTTAGCAGTATTGCCCCCAGTATCGCACTGCCTAAAAGATTTGAAAAAACAAGTATTGCAATCAACTTCAAACCAGAAGTTCCAGGAAATTTCTTGTGAACCAAAAGGACAATTAAATTAAAAATCATTATCAAAGCCTCAAGAGGGTGAATGGAAAAGCTTGAAAATAAATAATTTTCAACCAAAAATCCAGGCAACTGCCCTAAAGAAAACAACGCAAATATAGATACTAATAGGAACTTAGTTACTTTTTTGTAAGATATTTGTTTGACCATGATAAAAATGAGTGCAAGCTCATCATGGTGGAGTAGACAAAACCAACCACTCCATCCAAAAAGCCTAGTTTAAGAATATATGAGTAGAAAAATTTAGTCGGAGGCAAAATTACAAAGTTAAACCTACTACCCATAATTGGCAAATTTGTAGAACCAACATGAAGTTGAGAATAATTTTTAACCTTTTCTACAAACTCTGAAACTGTTGGATGCGAGTAGTGAATTAGTTGACCTTCAAGCTCCCCAACCTCACCACTCACCTCCAATACTTCATGAACTTTACCAACAAACTTACCATGACCTTTTTTATACAATCTGGTAATTTTTTGACAACCATCACCATAGTTAAGTTTCTTACCCAAAAAGACGTCGTGGCGGTGTACATTGTATGCTACAAATACAGCCGATTCAGCTACTTTTTTGATACTTTTGGAGAGAGTGTCGTCAGCTATCTCATCTGCATCTATGAAAAATAGCCATTCACCTTTTGCTTTTGATGCCGCCCAATTCCTTTGAGATGCATAGTCACCGTTTAAAGACCTAGTGTAAACTCGAGCACCAAACTGCTTTGCAATCTTTTTCGTATTGTCAGTTGAGTGGTCGTCAACAACTATCCACTCATCACAAAAGCTAACAGAGTTAAGAGAATCAAGAATACTGTCTTGTTCATTTCTAGTAATAAGTATTGCGCTCACCATATTGAAGTGATGGCAAAAATTATCAATGAAAAAACAGCAAACATACCAATTCTTTTTGGAGAAAGAAACAAGAAAATCTCGACAAGGAGCATCGAGATTAGGCCGTAATGTTTTTCAAAGTAAACCCTCCTACTTCTTTTAAATGTTGGATTTAAGTTTTTACCAGTAGAGAGCTTTTTCCAACCATGGCTTACAATTGAGCCCTTAACAATGGCAAGCTTTTTAGAAAGTTTATCCATCCTTACTCCAATATCAAACTCTTCAAAAAACATAAAAAATCTTTCGTCGAATAATCCTATCTTCTCAAAATCACTTTTTCTCACCAAAAAGGCGCTGCCCGGAAGTGTTTTTGTAAGCAAATACTCACCTTTGTCATATAGCTTGTAAAAGTCTTTGGAGATAGGGTTTCCAGGAAACCACTTGTTCACAAAACTT
This sequence comes from Candidatus Woesebacteria bacterium UBA925, assembly GCA_002293705.1. GTDB lineage: Bacteria > Patescibacteriota > Microgenomatia > UBA8517 > UBA8517 > UBA925. Next base: position 4,028 of record DBDT01000079.1, on the reverse strand, counting down.
TCTACAAACAATGCATTTATTGGTGTCAGGAGTTTGGTGCCTATCTGGTGAAATGTATTTCCATCCTCTGAAACCATCAAAGGACTGCACCCAGCAAAACCACGATTGGTATCAAGAAATTCAATTAGTCTTTCAATTGAATTCTTGTAAACAACCACATCAGGATTTAAAAACAAAAGGTATTCACAGTTAAGTAAAGATATCCCCTTATTATTTGCAGCACCAAAGCCAATGTTCCCACCTGAGCTTACATACTTGGCACCAAAGCTTTTGACAACATTTGACACCATAGCTTTCTTGTCATCACTATTATCCACAACAACAACATTTGAAATAAGTTTGGGACTGTTTTTTTTAATGGAGGCTAACAATTTACTGAGATGAACAGTTTCATTGTAGGCAACAGTAATTATGCCAATTTTGGATTTTTGCATATTGCTATCAAATAGTGGGCTTTTTTGCCAATTAATCGGCCTATTTTGAAATCAGATTCATCCAAGCCACTTTGACTAGCTCTACCAAATAATGCGCCAACAAGCTTCCATGCAATTTCTTTTAACTCTCTTGGTATTAGTTTTCTAATTCCAAATCTATCTGAATCAACCATACCCTGCCTCACTTTTTGAGATTGCAAGAAATCGCTGTAAGCCTTTGTTGCACGCTTTGATTGATATTGCCCATACACCTTCACATTTTTAAAGTATTTTGAAAGAAGTCTGTAAAGCTCTTCTCCGTTGTACTCTTTTACATGGAATGGACTTTGAAGCTCCTTGTGGCCCAGTCTTTCAGTATTGGGGGTGGACACATAAAAGTATCCATTAGGTTCAAGTACTTTCAAAACATTTTTTAAAAACTTTCCCGGGTTATCCAAATGCTCAATCATTTCAAAGGCCACAACGTCTGTAAATTTATCCTTTACACTCATTTTGTTTACATCCAAAACTTTAAACTCAAGGCCTTTCTTTTTGTATTTTTTTTGAGCAAATGCTACAGCATCTTTGCTAATATCAACCCCTAACACTTTGTCAGCTTTAGAAGATAGCATGTTTGCCCCATAACCAGTTCCGGTTGCTGCATCAAGAACAATTGACCCACTTCTCAACCTATCTTTGACCCATAAATACCTAGACTGAGCTTCTCTCATTAAAAAATTAGAAGTTAATCCTGGAACTGCTCTTTCATCAAAATCAATCATGGTCAGTATTATAAAATACACGGTAGAGATAATACCAGGCGTACACAAGGCTAACTATTGAACCTATAATGACCGATACCGCGGCTCCAATTACACCGTAGCTTACTACTAGTGGATACATGGTAAGGACCATAATCAAAACTGTAATACTTGGTATTCTTGCAACAACCTTTTGCTTTTCCAGTGCAAGAAGTGGGGCATAAAACACCAAGTTTATCGACCTAACTAGTGCCAATACCCCCAACACTGAAACAAGTGGTGCAGCCTCCAGCCACTTGTCACCCAAAATAAACAAGACCACATATTCACCAAACAAAAGAAGTATTAGTGACCAAAGTGAAATCAAGGCTGCTGTAAACAATAGGATTTTCCAGAAATAGCTTTGCATCTCATCTTTTTGTTGCTTTACAAATATTGGGAAGACCACTTTAGAAAGCACACTGCTAACCTCAGAAACTGGCATTACTGACAGCTGATAGCCCACCTGATACAGACCCATACTGACAGGGCCCAACACCCTTCCAACAAGTATAGTGTCTCCATTTTGAAGCAAGTAATCAGAAATTCCGGTTAGACTCATCCATTTACCCTTAGATAGTATTTGCCCTGCAATTTCTTTTGAAAAACCAAGCTTTACAGATGGAAAGACAAACAGGTGTGACCACAATAGTTCAAAGATTGCGCCTGCCAAAATACCATACAGCATTGAGGTTGGATTTTGAGTGATATATGCCAAGATGACAGCCACCCCACTGTCAACTAAAAATGTTAAGGATCGTAAGGCAAACTCTTTTTTGTATTGGTAATCCTTAACCAGCGTTACAATTGCAGGATTTATAAAACCTCTAACAACCGAGACAATTGAACCCAACTGAAGCAGAGCAAGAGCCGACGGATTATTAAAATATGATGCAACAAGAGGAGACAGGATAAGTAGAACAAGGCCAATTAAAAAGCCTCTCAAGATTGAGACTATCCAGGCAGTTGGAAGCAGGCTCTCCATTCCCTCCTTTTTTTGTATTAAAACAGTATTAATGCCTGTCTCTGTAAGAATCTCAAGAAGAGAGAGGGTAATTGCAGCCACAGCAAAGGCGCCAAAATCATCAGGAGAAAGGAGCCTGGCAAGAAATATGTTTTTGGCAAAACTTAAACCTCGAATTACAAATCTCATGCCAACTACCCAACCTACTCCACGAAGTAACTGCTTTTTCCACATACACCAGTATACTTCAAGCCTTTTTTCTTCGTCTCAAACCAGCTAAAAATCCAGCCATTACATAAAAATCTGACATTATCTGAATTACTGGAACAAACAATTTTTCATCAAAACCATCCAAGACTAGTCTCATCTTCCAGATTGACCAAGAGGTGTAGCTTACAAAGCCAAATATGAAAAAGACAAAAAACAATGAGGAAAAAAGCGAGAGAAAAAGAAGAGAAGCCAAGACAAAATATCTTGCAAAAATTGTAAGCACCTTTATGTTGTGGGTTGCAAATTTTTTAGCAGGATGCCACCAAATCCCACTTTCTGAGTCTCCTGCTGCATACTCATAGAATTTTTTCATAGTCTGGGCAATTGTCTTTGGGGTATCCCAATCAACAAGAGCATCTGGGGCACGCTTCATAACTATTCCATGTCTAACAATTTCATAATTAAACAAAGTATCCTCTCCAGCTCTGTGGAGGGTTTCAGAAAAACCACCAACCTTCTCCCATGCAGATTTTCTTACAGCCATAGATCTAGCAGATGGTAGATAGCTCTTGTGATCAAGGATCTTCAAGGGGGTGCCATGAAAAGGTGCTGTCACCCTTTGAACAAGATTGCTTCCTGTCATTTTGTAAAAGCCAGCAACAATGCCAACTTTGTGATCATTAAAAGGGTCTGAAATTTTTTCTAGCCAATCTTTATGCGCCACACAACCTGCATCAATTAGGGCAACAACTTCATTTTTAGATTTTGATATTCCAAAGTTTCTTCCGTGGGATATGTTTCCCCTTTTTACAAAGACTTTTATATCGTAATTTGGATTATTTTCAATAAACTGCTTTACAAGCGGTACTGTAGTGTCAGTAGAACTACCGTCAACAACAATAATTTCATCAGGCTTCTTGGACTGCGATGTGAGGGATTTTAGAAGGCCAACAATACTCCCTTCTTCATTAAGAACTGTTGTTACAATGGTTGTTTTCATCAATTCTGATTTATACCCCACATTCTAGCGTATTTCGAGTATAAATATTCTAAATCATGCTTTTTTGCCCACTCATAACCTAGTTCAACATCATATTTAACTTTTGAGAATGCTTTGTCAAAATCACTATTGTTAGCGCAAATTGAAACATACTTGTTAAAAGGGGTGTTTTTAAAAATAAGACGTCTTACTCGGCTCGATGCAATTACCACAACTTTACACCTATACTTCAAGCCCTCAAACACCGAGAGATATCCTGAAGCTATTAAAAACTCGGCATCACCAATGTATTTTTTAGGGTCAATAAAACCAGTTACTTTTCCAAATTTTTCACATTCTGCTCGAAATTGACCATCTCCACAAAAAACAACGTCAAATTTATTTCTACTTCTACTTTTTCCCAAATATTCCAACAATAATTCAATACCAGTATCTTTATCTAGTCTCCCAAGAAACACTATAAGCCTCTTTTTAGCTACTTTCTTAGAAATGTCTGCACTATCTATAAATCCATATAAAACATTGTTCGATTTAAGCCCATATAGTTTTTTCAAATAAGCGCCAATTAATAATGTTTTTTTACTAAGCTTGCTTGCGATTCTCTTTTGAAACAGACTTGCTTTTGAAATCGGGTACTTACC
>DBDT01000055.1 GCA_002293705.1 Candidatus Woesebacteria bacterium UBA925 | reverse complement strand
TACTAAATATTATACACTATTGCCTATAGTTCTAGCTACTTTCTCTTCTGCAATTATTGAAACTATTGGTCTGCCAAGCTCAATTAACCCATTTCCAGTTTGATCGTTCAGGTATGAGACTAGGTTGTTGGAGAAGTTAAGTGACGGGCTTTTGTACCACTTTCTGGTTATAGACTGCGCTGCTGTGTTGTGAAGATCTCGACGCAAACTGTCATGATACTTAACTCTTTGCTTTGCCTCCTCATCATCAAGTCCACGAATTTCCTTTTTCAAATTGAAATCAGTGTGAACAACTTACTGAGTGTAATCTTGAATTTTTTTCGAGACACTACCGTCTAGTAGTAAGTTTGCAACTTTACCAGACAAGCCTTTTGTGGCAATGTGTGTAGTCACGCTAATGGCTGCGTCACTACTTGCAACTCTATCACGTACTTTTAAGAAATTGAGAAACTCTTGAGGTGGCACCCCATACTTATTCAACTCTGCAACAAGTTCAGGGTCGAAACTGGATAAATTTCGATTTGTAATTTTTGGCCCACTTTCAATTAACTCTTTAAATTCTTCACCTCTAAAATAATCATCGAGAAAGTCTTCTATGTTCTCAATCTCTCTTTCAGGGCGGGCGTCCATTTCTTGTTCCATGATAATATTGATCATGATACAAAATTTGACTCTCATAGTGAATACTAGAAATGAAGAGCATAACCTAGAAAGATGCTTAAGGTCTGTTAAGGGCTTTGCCAAGGAAGTTGTAGTTGTGGATATGGAGAGCACAGACAACACTGTGGAAATAGCTGAAAAGCATGGGGCTAAGGTTTTTAATCACAAATACACTCATTTTGTGGAGCCAGCCAGAAATTATGCAATTACTAAGGCAGCTGATGGTTGGATCTTAATTCTAGATGCAGACGAAGAGGTTCCCTCTGGTCTTAAAGAGAAACTTTTAGAAATAGTTGCAAAAGATAGTGCAGACTATGTAAGACTGCCCAGGAAAAACATCATTTTCGACAAATGGATAAGCCATGCAAGGTGGTGGCCAGATTACAATATTAGGTTTTTCAAAAAAGGTGCTGTTTCTTGGGGTGATGAAATACACAGTATTCCTATTACTCAGGGCAGAGGAATTGATCTTCCCGCACAGGAAGATTTAGCTATAATTCACCACAACTATCAATCGATTGAGCAATTTATTGATAGGTTAAATCGCTACACTACAATTCAGGCAGCAGAAAAAGTTAAAAAGGGCTATAAGTTTGATTGGAAAGATGTAGTGAAGGCATTCACCTCTGAATTCGTTAGTAGATTGTTTTTGGGTAAGGGCTACAAAGATGGTGTCCATGGGCTTGCACTATCTTTCATGTCTGGGGTATCAGAGGCGATAGTTGTTTTAAAGGTTTGGCAAGAAGCTGGATTTAAGGAACACAAGACTCCAATTAATTTGTTATCAATCGAGCTTTCTAAGTCAATAAAAGAAATCAACTATTGGAAAGCCAATGAGCTTGTTGGTGAAACTGGTTCACTTACTGCAAAAATTAAGCGAAGACTAAGGATTTCATAACTCAAATGAAACTTGTTTACTCCATTGTTTTGAACTGGAATCAGCCAGATTTAACCAAAGAGACATTGCTTTCGTTAAGTAAACAAATTGTTTCAGGATTTGAACACAGAATTCTTTTGGTCGAAAATGGGTCTGACAAAAAAACTGATCTTTCTGGGGTTACCTATGAAGTTTTGCTTCTAGATCAAAACTATGGATTTGCAAAAGGTAACAATATGGGGATCAGGAAAGCCTTGGAATCAGGTGCAGATTATGTATTTGTTGTTAACAATGATGTGGAATTGGCCCGTGATGCAGTCCACCACCTTTTCAACTTCATGGAGTCAAGTAAAGATGCTGGAGCTGCTTCTCCTTTGATTTACTTTGCCAAAGGTTATGAGTTTCACAAAAGTAGATACAAGGAAAGTCAAAAGGGTAAGGTTATCTGGGCAGCAGGGGGAAAGATAGATTGGTTAAACATATATGGTTCCAACAGAAGAGTTGACGAGGTGGATGACGGATTGGATGCCAAGCCTCTTAAGATCGATTTTGCTTCAGGGGCTGCAGTTTTGTACAGTTCAAGGGTTTTAAATCAAGTTGGATTGTTTGATGAGGATTACTTTATGTATCTGGAGGATATGGACTTGTCAGTCCGGATGAGCATGATCTCAAAATACGCATATCTTGTCCCCAAATCAGTTGTCTGGCACAAAGTTTCCCAAAGCTCAGCAATTGGAGGTAACCTTAATGACTATTATATTTCTAGAAACAGGCTCATTTTTGGTTTCAAGTTCGCCTCAAATAGGGCCAAGTTCGCGCTGGTGCGTGAAGGTATAAGGCTGCTTTTAGTAGGTAGAAAATGGCAAAAAAGAGGAGTTTTTGACTTCTTTGTGAGAAAATACGGTAGAGGATCATGGCCAAAAAAATAAACAACTCCATTTCGGCAATAATAATCGCCAAAAATGAAGCCAAAATGATTAAAGATTGCTTGAAATCATTGGATTTTGTATCTGAAATAGTTCTAATTGACACTGGTTCAAACGATGAAACGGTAAAAATAGCGAAGACATTTGGTGCCAAGGTTTATCCGTTTAAGGGTGGTGGATTTTCGCAGTGGAGGAATGAGGGTCTGAAGCGCTCCACTGGTGACTGGGTTTTCTACATTGACTGCGACGAAAGAGTGAGTCCGGCTCTTAAGTCTGAAATATTAAGTATTGCCTCAAATCCTGACCACAAATATGGTTGCTATGCCATCCCAAGATTAAATGTTGTATTTGGTAAAGAGTTTAGACATGGGGGTTGGTATCCAGATTATGTTAAACGTCTTTACCCCAAGTCATCGCTTTCATCTTGGAGTGGAGAGCTTCATGAGGAACCGGTATTCAAAGGTGATATTTACCATCTTAAGTCAGACTTGATTCATTTGAAGCACGAAACCCTGTTTGAAATGTTGGAAAAGACCAATGTCTGGTCTGACATAGAGGCAAAGCTCATGTTTGATGCAAAACACCCCAAGATGAATGTGCTTAGGTTTTTAACGGCAATGGGTCGAGAGTTTTACTTTCGCATGATCAAAAACACAGCCTTTAGGGATGGATATGAAGGAATAATAATGGCAATGTACCAGGTTTACAGTAGGTTTATAAGCTACGCCAAGCTTTGGGAGATGCAGATGAATACTAAAAAATGAAAATTGCCATTTATACACCATATTTAGACACCCTCGGTGGAGGTGAAAGATACATATTAACAGCTGCAAGCATACTTTCTAAAAATGGTCACAAGGTTTTTGTTCAGGCTGATGGAAGACAATTGCTAGATCGAGCAACCGAGAGGTTTGGACTAGATTTATCTGAGGTTGTCTCTGTGCCAAGTGTCGGGCGGGGAGAGGGGTATGATGTCATCATTTGGCTATCCGATGGTAGTATCCCAACATTGTTTGCAAGAAAAAACATTGTACACATCCAAAGACCTTTTAGATTTGTTAACGGAAAGTCACTTTTATCTCGTATAAAGTTTGCTAGGGTAAAAAATGTTATTGTGAATTCTGCTTTCACTAAGCACTATACTGATTTGGAATTTCCCGTTAAAAGTGTGGTTTTGTATCCACCAGTTGATCTTCAAAGTTTCACTCCGGCAAAGAAGCGAAAAGAGATTGCATATGTTGGTAGGTTTAGCCAACTTGAGCAGGCCAAAAGACAGGATGTTTTACTAAAAACTTTCATAAAAATGTACAAGTACGATGCTCGTGAATGGAAGCTTGTATTGGCTGGGGGGTCTGACATCGGTCGAACCGATGAGGTGGATATACTTAAAAAATATGCAGTAGGTCACCCAATTGAAGTTTTAGAGGGTCCAGAGTTTAAAAAAATTAGAGATATTATGGCTCATGCAACTTTCTTTTGGTCTGCGGCAGGTTATGGGGTGGATGAAAATTCAGAACCAAACAGGATGGAGCACTTTGGCATCACTTTAGTTGAAGCCATGTCTGCAGGTTGTGTCCCTATTGTTTTTGATGGGGGAGGGCACAGAGAGATAGTTGTGCATGGTCAAACAGGTTTTTTGTGGAAAGAGCCTAAGGAAATGATTACGTTCACAAAAAAACTTATTTATGACAGTAGGCTGAGAGAGAAGATGTCTATTGCTGCGCGCGAGAGGGCTACCGCCTTTTCAATGCAGGTTTTTGAAAAGCAGCTCCTATCTTTAATCTAAATAAATGAAAAAGATCTCAATAGTTATCCCTACATGGAATGGATCAAGTTTACTTTCCAAAAATCTGCAAAAGGTAATTGAAGCTTCAAGCGAGGCATTTGAAATTATTATTGTGGACGATGGATCAACAGATGGTACTTCTGAGCTACTTCGTAAGAGGTTTAAAGATAGCAGGGTTAAGCTTGTTACCCACACCAAAAACAGAGGCTTTGCTGTTTCTGTAAATACAGGATTTAGGTATGCTAAAGGTGATCTAGTTTGTCTTTTAAATAATGACGTAGTTCCAAGATCTGGTTATCTAAAAAAGGCAGCTAGCTATTTTAATGACAAGAAATGTTTTGGTGTTGTACTTCATGAAATAGGGTATGGTCCAGCAACTGCAATCTTTGAGGGTCACCTTAAGCATTCAAGTTACAGTGAAAACGGAGGAAGAGATATCTCTCTTTGGGTTAGTGGTGGAAGT
>DBDT01000035.1 GCA_002293705.1 Candidatus Woesebacteria bacterium UBA925 | reverse complement strand
TCAGACAAGTCAGATTACTCTGTTATTGGGATTAGGCTTTTAAACGGCGATCACACCATTCAACCTTCCTGTTTCAACATCCCAACAACAACTAGAGCCATAAAACACTACATTTTTAATCAAAATATACTTAGCAAATACTATCCAGAGGGTGAGGGTCTTTCAGAAGTAGAATCTGTAGTTGGGGCTGCAATGCTTATTAGAAGAAGTGTTATTGATAAGATTGGGTACCTAGATGAGAGATTCTTTTTCTACTACGAAGACTTGGAGTACTGCAAGAGGGTGAGAAACCATAAATTGAAAGTCTATTATTTCCCTAAAGCGTTCGTCATCCATCTCCACGGATCAAGTGGTAAGGGTAAGACAAGCCCATATTTAATTCAAAGTAGCAAGATTTTTCACGGACTAGTTGAACACTTTGCAATTAACTTCATAATTAAAGTATCTCAAGTCATTAAAAGGATAAAATGAAAAAAATACACCTTTACATATTGTTCTTAGCTGTTTTTGTGGGCATGCTGCTTAGATTTTGGAACCTTAACTATCCTAGTTCCTTGTTTGGTGACGAACTTGATCTGGGATACCATGCTCTTTCAATCTCAAAAACTGGTAAGGATTATTCTGGAAACTTTTTACCAATTCACCTTCATAGTTTTGCGGAATGGCGAACCCCTCTTTACATTTATGCCTCAGTTCCTACAGTTGCCTTGTTTGGGATAAGTCCTTTGGGGGTAAGGTTGCCAGCAATGCTTTTTGGGGTTTTGACAATACCAGCAATCTACTTTTTAAGCCTCTTGCTAATTAAAAAGTATCAATATTTTAAAGACAGGGAAAAAATTGTTGCTTCATTTTCATCGCTTTTCCTGGCAATCTCTCCATGGCATATACATTATTCTCGAGCAGGTTTTGAGGTTACGATGCTTCTCTTGTTCTTAGTTTTGGGATTAAGCATATTTATTTGGTCGATTGAGCGTTCAGGTAAACTCTTGTGGTTGTCGGTAATTTTTCTATCGTTGACCCCTTGGATTTATAGTACAGCCAAACTCTACTTGCCAATTGCAGTTCTCGTTCTATTTTTTTCTAATTTAAAAACAATACTCAAGCTACCCAGAAGGAATCTGGTATTACCTTTGGTTTTAGGCTTTGCCATTCTTCTACCAATTACCTATGACACAGTAAAAGGTGGTGGGGCTGAAAGATTTAGCTATCTTAGTATCCTTAACGACCCAAGCTTAGAAGCTCAAGTTGGGGAGGCAAGGGTCAAGCTTTCTGAGGATTTGTCCAACTTATCGATTGTTGACCGTCTGTTTCACAACAAATACACAATTGTTGGAAAAAAGTTGATTGATAATTACTTTTCATCTTTCTCGACAGAATTTTTGTTTGTTTCGGGTGATGGTAACCCTAGACATTCTTTGCCAGGCTTTGGCGTAATGCATAAGGTGGAAATGTTTCTGTTGGCCATGGGCATATTTGCAATGGGTTATTACAAACGCATTCCCAAGCTTTTGCTGATTTTATTGTCCCTTTCACCTATCCCATCTGCATTGACTCAGGATGGCGCTACACATGCTACTAGATTGATCTTGATGCTTCCGTTTCTTTTGATTGTTGTTTCAATTGGTGTGGGGTTACTTCTATCCATTAAAAGTAAGTTTGTACGCCTGATAATTACTTTTGTCTTGTGCACTTCTTATCTTTTATCCATTGTCTCATTCACCAATGTTTACTTTAGATTCTATGATTACGAGAATTCAGAAATTTGGCACAAAGGTTGGGAGGGTGTAATCAAAAAATCTATAGAGGAGTTGCCTAATTATGATCAGTTGTTTGTAACATACTCCAAAGAACCTCCATGGGTATTTTTTGCAGGCTGGTCTCAATACCCAATAGATCAATGGCACAAAAACTATCCATTAAAGTCTGGTGACAAGTTTGGTTTGGGTGAAATGACTTACTTAAATAATATCTATTTTGGTACCCCGCAACTGGCTGGAAAGAGGATTGATATTTATGATCTTCCTAACAAACTTCCCCCCAGATCGCTTTACATTGCAAGCGCATCTGAAATTGGTGCAGACCTTGCAGCTTCCCCTGAAAGAACACCGCCAGGTTTTGATTTGCTTGAGGTAGGACTTCTAACTGATGGTAGGCCAGCATATTACTTATTTGCCAAAAAATGAAAGATGCTGCAATTGAGTTTATTCAAAAGAGGTTCTTACTGATAATCTTTCTTTTTGTGCTACTAAGAATTCTAGTCGCACCATTGGTTTGGCATCCTGATGTGGGTAACCATGTAGACTGGGGTGCAAGGTTTTACTCCTACACTCCAGAAAAGTTTTACGCTCCTGAAAGCAATGTCTGGAATTTTACTTGGCCAAATCAGCCTCCTGGAAGCATCTACATCTATGCTTTTGTTACAAAGCTGTATGAGATCATCTTTTCCATTGTTTGGTTTTTGAATGTAAACATCAGCTTTTTCCCTTCATTTGTAGTTCCTTTTTTTGAGCAGAACTTTATTTATGGAATGCTCAAGCTGCCTGCAATTGTAGCTGATCTACTTCTGGCAATTGCAATTTTTAAGATTACAAAAAGCAAAGTCGCCCCTCTAGTGCTGTCTCTTATACACATCT
>DBDT01000080.1 GCA_002293705.1 Candidatus Woesebacteria bacterium UBA925 | reverse complement strand
AGATGTGTATAAGAGACAGGCCTGAAGGCACAGGTAATTTTGGTGGAGCCTCAATAGCAGACCTTATTACTTGGGCAATAACAGCAATCATTGTTGTTGCAGGGTTAATATTTTTCTTCATGCTAGTAATTGGTGGCTTGAAGTGGATTCTATCCGGAGGCGACAAGGGTCAAACCGAAGCAGCAAGATCTCAAATCACAGCAGCACTAGTTGGACTAGTTGTTCTTTTTTCGGCCTGGGCGATAACCAACTTGATTCAAACAGTGTTTGGAATTGAGATTCTAAACTTCACAGTACCTGTCTTGACTGGAACTGCAGGGGGTTAAAAAAATTAACACACCGACAAGTCGTTTGATTTGTCGGTGTGTTTTATGCCACGTTAGTGAAAAGTAGAGTTATTCTTCAAAGGTAAGCCACCATTCTACAGGCGAGTAATTATCTTTAAACGAGACACCCTTTGAGGTTAACACAGGCATGCAACCAGCCAGGTTTCCATAGCCATAACTTGTGTATATGTGATTCTGCCTTACTTGCTCATCACTGGTTTGCCTTAAACAACCATCCACAAAAACCTTCGTCATCGTATAAAACTGAATGCTCAAGAAGTTTTTGTCCATATTGCTACTCCCTATCAAATTAGCCATCAGAAAACCATTATCTGACATTTTTGATTTCACCAATTGAAAGAATTCAACAGTCATGAGATGTGGGGGGACAGAAAGTTTATCCGAAAATGCATCCAAAAAGACGTAATCGTAATAACCATCTTCAGTTGAAACCAAAAACCTCCTTGCATCTTGGATATGTGAGACCACATTTTCATTAAATGATAGGTTGAAGTAATTCTCAGCAATCGATCTTAATCCTGGCTCAATATCCACAACATCCACAACTACTTCTGGATATTTTTGGTTAATATAGTAAGGAATAGTATATGCTCCTGCTCCCACCACCAGCACTCTTTTAATATTGCCACCTCCCATTATGAATGGCTCCTCCCATTTTTTTGCGTAATCAAAAACTGGTCGTGATGGGTCGGTCATATCAACCCCACTACTGGCATTTGTATCTTGAAACAAGACTCTAACACTCCCTTGTCCCTCAATTTTTGTGTCCAAAACTGCAAGCCTTTGATAAACCCCATCTTTGGCAAACACATACCTTGAGTTTCTATTAAAGTAGCTGTCGATAAATATTGCGGATATCAAAAACAACAAAACTGCCAATAAGACCTCCACTGGGCGGATTCTTGCTTTTACACCAATTAGCCCCAAGAAGCCTAAAAGCACTAGAGCAATGGAGGTTGAAACCATGATTTGAACTACACCAAAATTTGGGATTAGCAAAAATCCGGTAGCCAGACTTCCCGCAATACTACCCATTGTTGACCAAAAGAACATGTCTCCCACTGAACCACCCAATGAATCTTTACTACTATCAAGAGAGGCTAACTTAACCGCATACGGACTAATTGTTCCCAAAAATATACTTGGAGCAACAAAAAGGGTTACTGAAAAAAGCAAGACTCCCACGTTCGCACTCAAAGAATATGCAAACAGAGGAAGCAAGTAGGTGTGAACTGAAAAAAGAAAAAGCGACAGCAGTCCAGATACGACAATCAACCTAAAAAACCCTTGATAGCTTTTAAGCTTGTCTGACAGACGACCTCCATATCTATAACCCACCGCCAGCGCACCAAGCATTACTCCAATAATTGAGCTAGTTGTGGTTAGTCCTGAGCCAAAAAATGGGGCAAAAAACCTAATGCCTGCAACTTGAAAGATAAGCACAGCTGAGCCCGTCACAAAAACAATTCCTGGTAAATATTTACTCATCCCCAATTTTAACAGACAAATAAATACTTTCTGACATTTTCTGTTTAAACAGAGAGTTGGAATTGGTATATAATTGTGTTTGTATGTTAGTCAACGCAGCAGCCATAGTCCAAGATGCAGAGCCTAATGCCTTAAGAGATCTTGAATGTGTGTTTCAAAATATACTAAGAGCATCAATTCCACTTGGGGCAATTGTTCTGTTTATCTTCCTTTTGTGGGCTGGCTACCAGTTCGCAAGCTCTCAAGATGACCCCAAAAAGGCAGCGGGTGCAAAGTCCACACTAACCTACGCAATATTTGGCTTCATATTCCTAGCTTCTGCATTTTTAGTTATTCTTTTTGTCTCAAGAGTTCTTGGGACAAATCAGATTGAGAGTTTTCAAATATTTTTTGGGCCTGGAGATCCACCTGCCTGCCTATCATGATATTGCAATAACCTTACTTTTTAATGGATAATAAACTTGTTCTTAGATATTAAATCGACAAAACATGAAATCTGCTAAATCAAAGCTTTCGATAGTATTAACTTCACTAGTAGTTCTTTTTTCGCTGTCTGCAACTAAAGTTCAAGCTCAAACCTTTGGTGAGGGTGGATGGTACAACCCAAGCTTTAATGAGTTTTACAACAAAGTATCAGCCGAGCCTCAAAATGAAATATTCGGTGAGAGATACACCTTAGCTCAGGTTAACTGGATAATTAACTCCCTAGCCTATTTGCAAGCAGGTAGTCTTCTTGAGTGTTTCGAGCCAGGTGCTCAAACTCAAACATGCCTCGAGACTGTCAGGACATCCGGCTCAGCTCCAATTATCTTTCTAGCCAATCTAAACGACGGAATGATGTCAACAAGACCCGCCTCAGGAATTGACTACTTGGCAAAAAGGATTGAGAGACTTTCTCCGGTCAAAGAAGCTTACGCGCAAGATGGTTTTGGGTTTGGCTTTGGAACCCTTGGTTCACTTCAAGGTCTTTGGGTAGTATTCAGAAACCTTTCATATGGACTCATGGCTTTTGGGGTTGTCATCTTGGCAATACTCATAATCCTAAGAAGACAGGTTGGAACCCAAACTGCACTAACAGTACAAACCGCACTCCCGAGAATTGCTGCAGCATTTCTATTTATAACCTTCTCATACGCTATTGCCGGTTTCATGGTAGACCTCGCTTATCTGGTTATGGCTGCATTTTCTGCAATCATCTCATCAGCTGGAACAAACTTGTTCCAATCAACTCCAAATGTTATCCAGATCTTCAATCTTCTAAACGATCCAGGAAGAGCATTTTTCAGCTGGTCAGTGATACTTGGAGGATTTGTGGCACTGGCTGGACTTGGTGGATTTTTAACAGGAGGATTGATGGTTGTCCCATCAGGTATAGCAGGATCAATCGGACTAATATTGCTACTCTTGGGTCTTGTGGCACTATTTAGAGTGTTTGTTGAAATGCTTAAAGCCTTTGCAACAATCGTGTTTCTTGTTATCGGTTCACCCTTCATAGGCATATTTAGCATCTTTGGAGCAGGACCAGGTTTTGGAGGCTGGGTCAAACAACTTGCTGCACAACTATCCGTCTTTGTGACTATTTGTTTGGTCATGTTTCTTTCACATATGATGTTTTGGACCACATTCTTTGAGATTGATGGGCCAGTTGGTACCCTTGCAACACTTGGGGCTAACTATTACAACTTCAACACAGGCCAAATTGGCGGTGAAGACATGGTGCTCCCAGGATTTGCAGGGTTCCCCATCCAAATCATTGGCTTCTTCGTTGGATTCGGAATGATCTTCTCAGCTCCAAAAATTGCTACGTCAATGAGAGATCAAATACTCACAGGTAGGGCAAGCTATGGTGCTGATAACTTCAAGACAATGCTTGGTGCAGGAATTCCATTTGTTGGAGGTCTTGCTGCAGGAGAGCTGGCACGCGCCCAAGGAATAGGAAGGGAATATGTTGCAAACAAAGGATTGAGATTCATCGGACGTGTGCAAAGAGACGCAGCTGCAAGGTCTGCAGCTAAAAAGGCCGCAGTGGATGCTAGCAAAACATCCCAATCACAATCTACTGGAGGTGGCGGAAGGCCAGATTTGCCTGACAACTACTAAACTATAGACTAAGCGAATCATCTTAGATCAATTGCATTGAGGTATATCAAACTATTACTTTCTTTTACTGTACTTTAACCTAGCTTCTGTAATTCTTCCATAAAAGTTAACGGTTTTGAGTGCATCTGCAATTGAAGCTTCATCAAGAAGACCAGTTGTTACTACAATACGATGAAGCAGATCGTTCAACTGACCTTCATCTAGCCATCCTTGGATTGTTGTGTCTGAAGGATCCAATCCCTCAGAGAGCGAGGCGTCTGCAACCCCTATTACAAATTGCCTAGCCAAGAACAATGCTCCTTGAGGGTTTTTGACTCCCCTCTTTTCTGCCATATATGAAACTGTTGGATCTATCTTCGCTATATTACCCCTAGCCGCCTGAAGCATGTCAGTTCCAAGATCACCCGGCTTCCACTTATTAGTCAAGAATTCAGAGCCCAACTGCACAGCCGCTTTTACATGACCGGTCCAATAGTTCTTCAAATGATCTTTAGGTAATTTAGAAATATCTGGCCTCGCATCTCCCCAATACAAATTGTCATTATGTGCTGGCTCTACTGACATTATCCTGTAAACAATTTTTGCAGCTTCTGCTCGCTTGCCTTGAATCGCCAAATCAACAGCTTCTTTCCAGAGTTTTGGTGCAAATATGAACTCACCATCGACTTTTGCCGTCCTCATTGCATCTGTTGCCACAGACCTTACCCTGTCTATTGTTACCCTAGGACCAAAGTCGCCACCCGCACCAGCTGCTTTTGACAAAGCATCCTTTCTGGAGCTTTCCATGTGAATCAACTTACCCAACTGGGTTTTAGCCGCAGTATCAGCCTGTCCGCCCATACCCCAGATGATTGCTGCCCTCTGTATCATCAACATATTGGTTGCAATCTCATCATCAGATAGGTTTGTGCCTACTCCATCTCCCAGATCCATGGAATCAAATAGAGCTATTCGATCTTGTTTAGTGCTTGCTTTTAAGTCCCACTTTGCAGCCACTTCCCGATCGGTCCTGTTTGACCTTTGCATTGCTATTCTTTCAAAAGAAATAAACATTTCTTCAAGCGGGATGTCAAGCCCGTTATCAACCCAACCAAACACAAGAGCTGTCTGTTCTGGTGTCAACAACCTTCCCGACTCGTCTAAACGCTCAAAGTCCTTGTTGTCAAGCTGTTGACCATATTGAGGATGTTTCAAATTTAGCCTAGCAACAACTTTATATGTATGATCGAGGTTTAATCTTGCTTCAACTAGCCGTGCTACCTCCGAACTCATTGGTTGCTCAATACCAGCCCTACTATCTGCCACCCACCTTTCAAGTTTTAATAGCTGTTGCTTTAATTCTTGATTCACCTGATCAAGTGTTGCTCCTTTTTCACCTTCTTCCAGTTCGACAAGTAAATGGTTGATTAGCTTGTACTGATCCTCGGGAAGCCTAGACCTAATCTCTTCCTCCAAACTGACTTCTTTATCTCTAAGTAGCATGTTTAGGACTTCCTCATGAGTGG
>DBDT01000009.1 GCA_002293705.1 Candidatus Woesebacteria bacterium UBA925 | reverse complement strand
AGATGTGTATAAGAGACAGCAAATATTGTGTCCATAGAAGAAATATAGCAGATATGAAGTGTTTGAATTCTGTTGCCCCCGGAGGGGCAACAGAAAAGGTCACTTAACCCAGCCAAGTGCATATGGTGTATTCAGGAGTGCCAAAATTAGCATTTCGACCCAAAACACCAATAGAACGAACAACAGTGCCGGGAGATTCAAAATCACACCGGCAAAGATCATGAATGCAAGCGATAAAGCCACGAATATGGCTCCGTTGATAAGAATGTTCCCTATGCTGTCAGATTTGATGGCAGAATAGGACGATTCTATCGCCATCACCACCATTGGCGAGAACGATGACAGTAGAAATACAAACACCGACGAAAGCAGTACCACTGTGTCACCTGGCACAAACACAGTCTCAAGCTGTGGCAGGTAGATTAGTATCCACAAAACCAAATACACAGGATTTGATACTGCCGACCAGCTTGGATAGTGATCACCAACCACCAGGACCAAGATAGAAAACAGAACAATCCCTACCTGAAACCATGAAGGTGCAACCATAACATAAGCCGAGAAGGCCAAATAGGACATAGTAGTCATCACCCAAGCGGCCATGGTCTTCTTTGACATTTTCATTCTCCTCAATACAGATATTGAACTAGATTCGATACCGGCTTTTTAACAACAGCCACAACCGACACAGTCATCGTGGCTACCGACACAAAAGCCAAAATGTCTCGTGGCAGAAAAATAGCTGCCACCAATACAAGTAGCAGGGCCACGACTAGCAAGGCACGCTCTCTCCTTGCAATAAGTCTCATTATTGAGTCAAATGTAAGCGGAAAAGCTGATACCAGAGTGGACAGTAGGGTGTACGAGATTGACCCAACACTAGACAATTCAAGACCAGCAAATACTGGCAACCACAACAGGCAGGATGCAGTTATCAGGCTTGCCAATAAACGGAACACCACCTTCATCTTGTTGCCAGAAAGATGATGTGAAATGGCAATAGTCAAAACAAAAACAATGGCCACAAATAGTGTTTGTACTGCCTCAACTCCGACAAGTAAGCCAATCAACAAAACTGCAAGCCCACAAACTACTAAACCAAGCATGATTACTCCTCACACCAATAGAAAATGACTAAATTACCTGATTATTATAACTTAATATTGAGGATACTGCTAATATTATAGGTATCATTGTTTTGAAGTTTTGGAAGTGACCCTCTATTTAAAGAGGGCCACCAAACTACTGACCGTCATTCACATTTTTGCGGAACGAAACAGCCGACAGAGCAACGATGATCCAAAAGACAGATGCCAATAACCCTAAAACTGGCTGATTGCCTGCAACTAGCGCGATCAGGATTCCAACAGATGAAAAGGTAAAGAGAATACTAAAAGCGAGATCTTTTTCTGCTGGCGCCTTGCTGTTAACTTGGCGATTTGGCTTATTTAAAGCAACCAGTACTGGTGCCAGCATGGCGCCTATTCCGACTATTGCGCCTACTACTAATCGAGCAACACTGAGGTCACCATAGTACCCTTCAAGAGTAATGTAGACAACGGGTATTCCGATCGAAACCACGTAGAGTACGAAAAAATAGCCAGAATACTGAGGCCATTTTTCCATAATGATTAAGGTGAAAAACGACACAATGGCCAAGAAATAGGCCCAAATAGGCACTTCCACCATGTTTAGGGCAGACAGAACACCCATACTAGAAATAGACAGGATCCATCCTAGCCAATTATTTGTTTTCAATTTACACTCCCTGTTGGTTAACTGACGATTATAAACCTACAAATTTTACATTAATCATATGATTAACACAATATTATGGGATTATAAAGTATTCTATCCATTAAATTACCCCCTGCAAAGCAGGGGGTGTAGATAGGCCGACGGCCTTAAGGGCCAACCTCTTCTTCGGTAACCACAATGTCAATCTCGGCCTCTTCAATCACTATCGGCGCGCTAGCTGAATAGCGAACGCCACGCATTGCAACATCGGCCTGAAGACTCCCAACCACTTGCCTGAAAACTTTACCGCTTTTCCAGGCAATCAGCCCAGCTGACGGGTTTGAGTTGGCAGGGGGAACAATTGTGAATTTACTGGTTGTTGGACCAGGCTTACCATTTGTTCCATCTGGGTCTTGGATTTCAAGAGCCAAACCACTCTTTCCAAGCACTATCGAGACTGTTCCCCGCCATGTACCACCATCAGCAGACAAGATTTTGAACTGAACTGGCCCAGCACCATCGGTCCACGCGATGTTTTCCCCAAGCCTTGCATTTGCTTTGGTATAACCAGACACTGGATTGACAGCCTTTGGCTTGCCCCCTCCAGCAAACTTCTTGGCAATCTCAGACCAGAATGCGATGGGAATGCCAACGGCCAGCAAGAATATTACTCCTGCGATAACCAGGAAGGCTGGAACGTCAAAACCCACGCGCGCCAGTATAAAGTAGGCAACCAAGATGCCCGCAGCAACAACAATTGCTGCAATTGTCGACCAAATGGCCACGCTAACTGCGCCAGGTTTCGCCTTCAAGGTCCGCAACACCTGCATTGGGTTGTACCTCTTTAACAACACACCCATGGCAAACTCACCTGCCACAAGAAACATCCAAATCGCCATCGTGACGACAAAACCAACCACACTCTGCGAAGCTGCGAAAGCAACCAGCGAATACATGGTGGCAGAAACGACCAAGATGGGGTGGACCCACGGGTAAAACCAGTCCTCAGTCGCACCACTTTGACCATCCACCATCAAAGCTGTCCAAGTCACATGAGAGGCGACGTACGCAATAGCAAGCAGCACTAGGATGATCGCTGCTTCGCCACCCATGCTAGCCCCTCGAATAAACATCAGGGCAGCTGCGATAGCCATAAACAAGAGGCGATGGCCTATTGGCGCGTACAGCGCACCCATAACTGCAGAATCCAAACTGAAACCTGCTGATTTAATACTGGACATTTTCGATACTCCTCCCGAAACAGTTGATAGACTGGTTGAACTAGAGACAGTAGAGCTCTTGCCTGCCACAAAGGCCATATTTCTGGTGACTAGTACGAGCATTGCAACTACAAATACAGTCACCCCATTAGAGTACGCCCTCCCCTGAAAAGATTAGGAATACTGTCAGCAACAGTAGTGACAGGAACACAATCCTGGCACGCATGCTGCTTATTTCAATCTTCAATTCCCTGGTGTTAGTGGCCACAACCGAGATACCAAGGACCGCAATGACAACAAACAATCCCGGTAGTTGATATTCTTGTTGGCCTAAATGGAACACCACTAGTGCAGTTAATCCAAACAAGACAACTGCTAAGACTGCAGATGATCGCGCCAGAATCTCCAGTGGCGCATGGGGGTTGCCCCGAGCGACACGCTTGTAGATCCAGCCCAACAACATCCTTATCAATGACCATACCAGAAGTATGACAAAGACAGAGACTGCCGTCCCGATTACATCTATTGGTCGAAGACCATATGATGCGAGTAATTCGGGCAAAAGGGCCGAAAAACCTGCCAAGAGAACTGCCAAAGTGGCCATTCCAAACTTTCTCGGCCAATTGGACAGAAATGGAAAAAACAACACCCCCCAGACGATGGAGGTACCCACAACAATGCTTACTAAAATTGAGGGTAAGTAGGCCCAAACTCCTGCCAGCCATTCAAACAACTGGATTAAAGGATGAGGCAAGACCACATCTGAATTCAAATGCGACAACAGATCAAAGTCCCACAGTACAATGGCCACCACCCATAGCAAAAATAGCACGATAGAGAATACGAAGGCCCAAGTGGCCACGTCGTTGAACTTCAACCGAATCGATCTGTACATGGCCAAACCTCTTTCTTTCTATACTCAAATGAGCGAATTTAACTAGAGGATTATAGCTTAAGGTGAAGATTATATCAATACTATGGGAGTTGAAATTGGCCCCTACCGAGGGGCCAATTTATGAGTCATGGGATCTCGACTGTAATTGAGTGGATGCCCAAGTGTGGACCACCAGTCATACCATTGTAGTAAACCGCGACGGTGCAACCATTTATCACTTGGCACAATATTGCTTGACCATCACTCAAGCTAACATATTTATTCGAGTTTTCCGGAAACTCGATCCTTGAACAAGGACTCAGGCCCGAGTCAAGCTCAATGTTGACCGACTGGATCAAAGGGCCATATTGCCGGTAAAGAGAAACCTTAACTCCAGTGGTAGAGTAATTCGGCCTCTCAAACAGCAGATAGTGGCCACATCCCTTCAGAACCACCATAAACGTAACCCCTTCAAACGAGATTGTCGTTTTTTCCATTTAGCCACCATCCTTTCAAACGATTTGGTAGGGAAAAAAGCCAAGTTACAGGCCAAGGGAAAATCGCGCTTAACAGGACTAGCAGTACCGGAGAGAACAGTAGGGCAAGTAGAATCACGACTACAATGTTCACCTTGTTTCTTCCTTTTGTGGCTACCAGGTGTTTGTCAAAATTAGATACACAAATGCAACCAGAAAGATTGGAATTGCCCAGACTGGCAGATAGTAAACGAATTCGGGGTTGTCCCCTTCCACAACCAAGCGATTTCCCTTATGCACCGTTTTCATGCCCACCTCCATACAACAATATGCAACAACTTTACTATATTATAGGACTTGGGTCAACTTATTCTTGAGTTTCTGCAGTTGGTTTTTTCCATGAAGCAAAGTCACACTCAGGATATCTGCTGCAACCGAAAAATCTTCTACCTTTTTTAGTTTTCTTCATGACAACATCACCCTGATTACACTTAGGACAAATCATGTCTATCTTGTTGACTATCTTTTCAGTGTAATCACAGTCTGGATAGGTACTACAGGAGATGAACTTTCCAAATCTTCCCTGTCTAATTACAAGCTCGCCTGTCTCACACTTAGGACATTTTCTGCCAACAGGCACTGTCTGGATTTTAACCCTTGGTGCATTCTGCTCTACATCTTCAAGTTTTTTTGAAAATGGAGACCAAAACAACTCCATCCTCTCGGCCCAATCAGCCTCACCCCTTGAAACTGCGTCAAGCATATCCTCCATGGAAGCTGTAAAACCATAATCAACAACATCATCAAAATTAGTGGTCAAAAAATCTGAAACAGCCACACCAATTGGAGTTGGGATGAATTTGTTGTCTTCTTTCTCAACATACCCCCTGTCGATAATTGTTGAGATGGTTGGAGCATATGTACTAGGCCTACCAATACCCAAGCTTTCAAGGGTTTTAATTATTGAGGCCTCATTGTATCTGGCAGGGGGCTCGGTGAATTTTTGGGTGCCAACAATATCATCACAGTTTAGTTTTGCCCCCATCTGAACAACAGGTAGCACAACCTCACCCTCATCTTTGGGAAACAGTGCACGCCAGCCTGGAAACTTAATAGTCTGGCCACTTGTTCGAAGTAGATAATTCTTTTGACCTTTTGCTACTACCTCAATTGAGGTTGCATCATACACAGCCGAGGACATAAGGCAGGCCAAAAATCTTCTTTTAATGAGATCATACAACTTCCCTTCAGGACCTTCAGGAGTTTCAGCTGACAAATCAGTGGGTCTAATTGCCTCGTGTGCTTCCCTGTCTCTTATACACATCT
>DBDT01000092.1 GCA_002293705.1 Candidatus Woesebacteria bacterium UBA925 | reverse complement strand
GTTTTAAACTATGCAAGCAGTAACAGTAATTTTATAAACACCGATACTGATTCAATAATTAATGTTCAAGCTAATAATTCTAATGTTTCAAACACCATCTCTGCAGTTAGTGAAACTGGGAGCAATACTGTGATTGGTTCGAATTTAGCGCAAGTCAAAATCAATTCAGGTGGCTCAAAGACCTCAATAGCAATACTTAATAGTATAAACACTTCAGTGTTTGCAAGGTCTTGTGACCCAGAATTAAAAGAAGATAAAACAACACCAAGCACTCCGGTGACAACTCCAACTCCTGCAATTTCGCAGACTAAAGTAGGAAGCTACACTAGTAATCCAGAAAATGTCCAGTCAGGCCGAGGTGGTTATGTCCTACCGTTCACTGGTGGAAAGTTTAGTGGGAGGACAAACCAAGAGGCGGGGGGATTGACCATCTACGCATACATGATCTCCTTTGTTTCTGGCTACTGGTTAGCTTCAATTTCCTCTATAAGAATTTTTAAGCAATCAAAATGAGAATATTTAAATTAACATTCTTACTTGGATTATTAATTGTCTTGTTTGCCTACTTTTCAGTTCTTGATGCAAGGGTTAGTGAAAGCAAAGAGGATTTCAGTAGGGTGGTTGATGGTAAGGATATGCTCAAGATTCCTTCTCTGAACACAAGTAGCGATATTGTTTGGTTTGTTGACCCCTGGGATACGGAGGAATACTTGCCGGTTATATCAAATTCTGTGGCACATGCAAAACAAAGTTCTCTGCCAGGAGAGACGGGTACAGTTTACCTATTTGGCCATTCGTCTTCAGATTATGAAAAAACTACCCCAGTGTTTTTCAACCTCCACACAATAGCTGTGGGAGATCTGGTTTCAATTCACTTCAATGAAGTAAAGTATGATTATGTAGTCAGGTCTGTTACCCTAGTTAGCCAAAACGATATTGACTACATTCTTGGTTCAAAAATGAGTAATGGTCAATCGCTTGCTATTCAGTCTTGCGACCTTGATCCGTATAGCGGTAAAAGGCTTTTGGTCTTTGCCGATAGAGTGTACAATTAATCCATGGTCTCTTATCTGATGACTGGATTGGCGGTAGTAGTTGTTGCAATTGCAATTATCACTCGACCGATTGATCCAGAATCAATTACCGGCTCAAGCACCTCTGCTTCTAATTTGGACAAAAATGAAGTTTTGTCTATTAAAACAGATGACAGTTTGAATAATAAAGAGGCCGATGACCAGCCTGAGTCAGCATCCTCTGCTCCGACGACTAACCCCCAAACCCCATCACCAACTCCTACCCCATCGATTGTCCCAACGCCAACTAAGGCTCCTGTCTTAGATTTAGGCTCTCAAAACCAGTGGGTATATCCAGCTTCAGTTGGCAATCAAAACAAATACACTGTCAAAGCCTCAACTGTTGAAGTCACCACATGGTACAAAAATAAATTTAAGGAGCTAGGTTTTAGGACCACCTCTGCCATTGAAACAAGAACTAATGGTAATGTTCTTAACAAGCTTGTTGCCTCTAGTGGCAATACTACTGTTTCAGTTGAGATTAAGTCATCAGAAAATGGAGAGACGGAATATTCACTTCAGATCAAATCTGCTTCTGATCAAATCTAGTAGTTAGAATGATCACGTTTCTTAGCTATACTTAACCATACATATGGTCTTGCCCACCACAACGCTTAAAGAAATACTTATCAAGTCAGGTCTTGTCACAGTTGAAGACTTTGATTCAGCTGCAGCTTCGGCAAATGATACTGGTAAAAGTATTGAAGACATTTTGGTCTTTAGGGGACTTCTAACTTCAAATGTATTCTCCAAGCTAATTGCAGACCATCTTGGCGTTCCATTTATCGACTCTAAAAACATTGAGGTTTCCCCTGATGTGCTACAAATAGTGCCTCAGAATTTGGCAAAAACCTACAAGTTGGTTCCGGTTATGAAAAAAGATAATACCTTGGTGGTTGCCATGGATGACCCGATGAATGTGGAGGCGGTTGAATTTGTTAAAAGGCTAACACATCTTACCATTCAGCCAGCTTACGCCAGTCCGGAAGACTTAAGAAGGCTGCTTGCGCTTTACAAGAAAAACTTCCAAGAGGAGTTTGATCAAATCATTAAAGAGGCTGCCCTAAGCAGTAAAAGTATGGATATAACAAAGTCGTCAGAGTCTGTGCCTATTATTAAGATACTGGACACAATTACGGAGTACTCTGTTGCTGAGCGTGCATCTGACGTTCACGTAGAGACTCAGGAGCATGAGGTTATCATTAGGTTCCGTATTGATGGCGACCTGCAAGATATGCTTAAGCTGCCAAGGGGTGTTGAGGAGAGCTTGGTGGCTAGGATAAAAATACTCTCTAATTTGAAACTGGATGAAAAAAGAGTCCCCCAGGATGGTAGGTACAAAATTGTGATTAATGACGAAGTAGTGGCCTTGCGTGTCTCGATCATTCCTGGATTTTATGGTGAAAATGTTGTTATGAGGCTTTTGCGAGAATCGGCTCGTCCTGCAAGTTTTGGGGAACTTGGAATTGTTGCTCATAACTCTGATTTGATGCAAAAGGCAATTGAGGCGCCGCACGGAATGCTTTTAGTTACAGGTCCAACTGGAAGCGGAAAGACAACAACGCTGTATTCAGTACTTACTATCCTAAACAATGTAGATGTGAAAATTTGCACTATTGAAGATCCAGTTGAATATGGTGTTAACAGGGTGACTCAGATTCAGGTTAACTCCAAAGTAGGTTTGGATTTCGCTGCTGGGTTAAGATCACTGCTTAGACATGACCCAGACATCATCATGGTTGGAGAAATCCGTGACAAAGAGACCGCAGAGATAGCAGTTCACTCCGCTTTAACAGGGCACTTGGTGTTGTCAACCCTTCACACCAACGACGCTCCTGGGGCGATACCAAGACTTCTTGATATGGGTGTTGAACCATATCTAGTGGCATCAACGGTAAATCTTGTTTTGGCTCAAAGATTGGTTAGAAAAATATGCAGCCAGTGTGTAACAAGCTACACACCTGATCAGGCCACCATGCACAAGTTGTCAGAATTGGGAATCTCAACCGCGGGCCAGAAGTTTTACAGGGGTGCAGGTTGTGATGCTTGCAACCACACTGGATTTAAAGGTAGGGTTGGAATTTATGAAGCTCTTTCGGTCACCGAAGAAATTCGTGCACTGATTGCCTCCAAAGCAACTGCTGACAAAATCTTAGAACAAGCTGTGAAGCAGGGGATGGTAACAATGTTGGTTGATGGTTTAAACAAGGTGTCCTCAGGAATCACAACAATCGATCAGGTTATAAGTGCAGTAGCAGTACATAAATAATATGCCACTATTTACCTACAAAGTTACCGGAAAAGATGGAAAAATAATAACAGACACCCTAACTGCTGGAAGTAAATCAGAGGCTGTTAATAACCTGAAATCTGCCGGATATCAAATACTTGCCCTAAATCTATTGGATACGCAAAGAACTGCGTTTGAAAAAGGAGTTTCAGTCAATGAAAAAGCCGCATTTTGCAGGTTTGTATCAACAATGCTTAAAAGCGGTCTGGCTATACCTGAGATTGTAAAAATCATTGAAGATGAGACAAAAAATCCGCACTTTAAGAAGATACTGGCAGATATCGGATTTCAGACCCAAAAGGGTCAGAGTTTAAGTGCGGTTTTGAGTAAGTACAAAAATGATTTTGACCCAATATTTTTGACCATGGTGTCTGCTGGAGAGCAGTCAGGTACTCTTGAAAAATCATTTTCGTATCTTGCTCGCCAATTGTCGGCAAGCCATGAGTTGACCCAAAAAATTACAGGTTCACTAATGTATCCTGCAGTTATTATTTTTGCCATGTTGGCAAACGGTTTGGTTATGATGGTTTTTGTTCTGCCTCGTATTGCAAGTGCGTTTTTAAGATTGGATGTTCCTCTGCCAATTTACACCAAGCTTCTTTTGGGTTTTGGTGAGTTTATAGGAAAAAATACACTTTTGGTGGTAGGTGGTGGTTTGGGTATCATGGCAGCAGTAGTTGGACTGTTCTTTATAAGACCAGTTAGGAAAAAAGCCATTAATATCATGCTTTCTCTTCCAGTGATTAGGGGAGTGGTTAAGCAAATTGATATCGCCAGATTTTCGAGAACTCTCTCGACACTTCTAGCTAACGGCGTTTCCATAGTTGAAGCTCTGGATGTTTCTGCAAACACTCTTACATCAAAATCATTGAGAGAAGAGGCTTCTACTTTTGGCCAGGCTGTTTCAAGAGGTGAGTCTTTGGCAAGCATATTAACTACACACAGGAAGCACTTCCCACCGATTCTAATTCAAACCATTAGAGCAGGCGAGTCCTCTGGAAGTCTAGATGTGGCACTATCTGACATGGCAACTTTCTATGAGTCAGAAGTGGAATTTACTTTGAAAAAGTTAACTGGATTGTTGGAGCCTGTGTTGATGCTTTTGATAGGAGCGGTGGTCGGAGTGATGGTCATTGTCATGATTGCACCTATTTATAGTGTTATTGGTGGTTTGCAAGAAACAATAAAGACATGAAAAAGAACTCTTCAACAAAAACAAGAGTCATTGTTTTGTCGGTGGTTGCATTTGTACTTCTGGCCTCATTTTTAGTAATTCTTCTTTTTAACCAGATATCAAGAAGTATTACCCCGGATCAGTCGGGTTCGGTTACAGTCAATACTCCTTCAGGAGGCACTCTTATTGTTGATACAACTGGCTCAGTTTCCTTTACTTCATCATCAGGGGTTAAGTACTCAGATTTGTGGTCAAGGGATAAGGTGAGTGAGTTTCTTTTGTACCTAAGGGCTCAATACCAGTCTGAATTGGGTAGTGTGGTCAACTCCCTAACTACGGACGAGTTGTTGGCTTTGATCGAGCAGGAGATTGAGCAGTCCCAGGCCACTCCAACTCCTAGCGGTTCTGTATCTGAATACTTTGGTACACCCACTCCAAGCTCTAATCCGTCTGGCGGGGGAGGTGGTGGAGGATCTGGTGGAGGAGGCGGAGGTAGTGGTGGTGGAGGTGGTTCGGGTGGTGGGGGTTGGCAAGCTCCTAGTTGGTGTAGAGTTTGGAAACTGTCTTATTGTGCCGATGTGATCACTCCTTCACCGTCACAAACCAGTACGCCCACTCCTACTGCGACTGTGTACTCTACACCACTTCCTCCTGATTGTTCTCATCCAGGAAATCAGATAACCGGAAAAACAGTTATTGGTGGCGAGCTTTGCATCCCATTGCCTACCCCTTAACTTGTTACTCCTCTTTCCAGCTTACAAATTCATAGTCTCCAGTTACTGGAAAGTATGGGGGAGGCTCATACAATAGTCTTGTATCGTAGTTAATATTTCTAGTAACAAATCCTGAGTTTGGTGGTGAGCCAAAGTTCCAATACGACTTAAGAAATGAAATGATAGCGCCGTTGATTGTCAGGCTGTTTCTAACAGCGTTGGTTGTCCCTCCGCATGTGGAAAGATATCCATGTCTAATTATTTTCCCTTTTTGAGCCATTAGTGCTCCGTCAACTGTAAAGTTAGTTGGAATATCGCGGCCAAAGTAAATATTTCCTTGTGAAATAAGTCCTAGTCTATGGTTTCCGTCATAGGCTAGATATCTTAAGTTGTTTAATATCCAAAGGTCAGTACTACTTGTCTGAACTGGAAATCTTGCGGCAACCACCGTCACCTTGCCATTTATTGTCCCTTCCACCCAAAGATTGTCTTCAACAAAGATTATTGGGTCGGTTGTTATGTTGCTTGTTGTGATATTAGTTTCAGTGCCAATTCTTTGCTGCCTTGCAGCACATCCAGTTTCAGCATCATATCCATTGTATGAGTTTGTGCTATTGACTCTTCTGACATTAAACGAGCCATCTGAGTTGAAAACTATTCTGTAGCCAGATCTATTTGATGGTCCAAGATATAGCCCGCCTGTTTGGGCGCTAGTTCTCATCTGCGCAAAGTCAAAAGAAATTGCATTAAAGTCTACAGTTGGAACAGGATACTCCCAAAGCGATTGGTTTGGTCCACTGCCCCAGACCCCAGGTCTGTTTTGGCTTGGCGAACAGCCTGTCTCACTGCCACAGGTATAGCTACTGTTGCTACTTGTAACTCTTGAGAGGTTGATTCCATCCATTCTAATTCCGGTGTTACTGTGAATATCACCGTTAACTGTGATTCCTGCCCCATACCAACTTGCAGCATTTTGTAAAAATGAAAACCTTGCTAACGATTGCCTTCCATATTGAGCTGTAATGGTTCTGATTACATTCTCTTGCCCTTTTGGTATTCCCGTAGATCGTATTGTTACTATTGCCGAGCCGCTTGCTGGAGGATCAATCTCAAGTGAATAGCTTCCAAGAACTCCACCAGAAGGATCCAAAACCTCCTTTACATAAGGGCCAGGGAGACCAGTGCCATTTGTAAAATCAGCCGGGTCGTGGGCCAAATGCCATCGGTAGTAGTTAACTCCAGCCTCAGCTAGCGAGAGTGCTTTTTCGCTACCAAGTGCTCTATTGCTGAAATCAACCTGCATAACCAGTAATCCCAAAAGCCCATAGATGACTATTAGAAAAGCACTAGTTACCACTAAAACTGCGGGTGTTATTGATCCTGATTTTTTCATAAGTTGGTCTTTACCATTCTAAGATTTACCATGGTGTCTAATATATAGTCAGCAGATGGATTTGTTGTTGATTCGTTCATTCTTAAATACACACGTACCATTTTTACCCTCGAAACATTTGCAGGCGTTGTTAGTGGGTTGTTGGTGGTGTCTGTAGGCCAATTTTCATCAAAGTATGTAAATACTGGGACGGAGCCATTTCTTACTGTAGTTGCAATAGTTGTAGTCACTGCCTGTGCTGGGGGGTATGTGTATGGGTATCCAAATCTTCGGGTGACTTGCTTGGTTAGTGTGGTGCCAACTCTTGAGTATGTCACATACTCAGTTGCCCCATCAAAATCGATATCAGAATAAAAGGAAATACTGTCGCCACTTGCGTTGGCAAGAAGGAATGCGCCATTGTCTCCGCTTCTTGCTGTCCTCAACTCTCTACTTATTTGTCTAACTGCATATCGAGCTTTTTCCACATTGCCAAAGCTTAAAAATGTTCTCTCTTGCACATTGCCCAATATGTATCCGACTCCAAGTATTCCGCTTGCAACTACAACTGTTAATGTTAGGGCTATGGTAACCTCTATGGCTGTAAAACCTCTTGAGAGCTTTTTCATGGTGTTAAAATGATTTCCTCATATTGTGTGCCAGTTATGTTTATATTTTGACTGTATGGTTGAAAACCAGACGCACTTGCCTCCAAGGTGTATGGTCCTGCAGTTAGCGAGTCGAAATACACCTGACCATAATCTGGCTGACTTGCCGTTCCCGCTGATGAGGTTGCGATAATAGTCGAGCCACTTCTAAGTGTGGCGGTTACACTGGCAATTGCCGATCTTGATGCGTCAACAAATGCTGCTCTCAAGCTGGATATATTTTTTGTCACCATTGATAGATTTAAGCTCGAAGAAGTCCCAGGTTGGAGGAGAAAAGGCGAGAGGGGGTTGACCCCAGCAAAGCTTTCGGCAGATGCAGTGGCCTCCAAAACTGAGTAGCTATCCCATTCCAGGTTTTGAAGGGTGGCAGTGCCAAGAGCGTTGGTTGTGACAACTTGTGTGTATTTGTATACATCATTATCAAGAGTATCGGTTCCAATTGTTTTACCACCTCTCAAAATAAAAGTTCTAGGTCCAACTGATGGAAAGTTGGCTGCTTTTGATCCGTAGGTGTTAACAACAAGGGTTGATAGGTTGTCGATTGTAAAACTCATTTCAGATAGTCCGCCGGCCAAAACGGTGAGATCAGGCTTTGTTGGGTTTGCAACCTCGGATTGTGCATATGTTCTGTCTGTGCTCATGCCTGACTTTGTCGCGGTAACTCTGTAGCAGCGCACACAAGCTGGCGCTCCTGGCAGTACAATTCTTCCATTGTCATTTGTTTGAAGGTTTAGGTTTATTGCAGGAGTAATTCCAGAGCTTACTATGCTCACATTGGAATTGGGAACTGGTATTCCTTGAGAGTTAAAAACTAGAATTGAAATTGTACCTCCGCCAGTTGCCTGCTCTATTCCTCGGGGGGCCACATCGGTCACCAGGGTGGTTGTCACACCTTTTGGTCCCAGTCCGGTCCAGGTGACATCAATCCTTACTCGTTTGTAGTCATTTGCCAAAAGATCGTCTGGTGATTGACCATCAAAGGGGTCATCAACGTACAAAACAGTGGTTGCCACTGTATAGTTTTGACCGTTTCTACTCAATACTTGATTTTGGGCAAGTGGTCCATTTGGGATACCTCCAATTGTCCCCACAGAATCAAAGGGTAGATTTCTTACAACCTCCATGCTCTCTTGCGCAATTTCGCGAGCAACATTTCTTGCCCTGGTCACTGAGATCATTTCATAGCTAGTATTTGCAAGAACCAATACTGCTTGAGATAGTAGTAAAAAAATTGCAAGTGAAATCAGTACACCAATGTAAACATCGCCGCGCAAGCGTGCTTTTCTCATAATTTAGTATAGACAAATTGCCGGGCAATTTTGTTGCCCATTTTAGTTTAAATTAATCGTCTATAATAAAACTAATGCCCATGTACAGAAAATCTTTTGCGAGTCTTTCAATTAGTCCACACAAGTTAAAGGTAGTTAAGCTGTCTCGTGACAAGAAAAGATGCATGGTCGCAGCCTCAATTGATGTGCCAGATGGACTGATTGTTTCAGGTAAACTCACGGATCGTAAAGCCCTAACCAACCTCATCAAAACACTTTGGAAGTCAAATTCTGTTAATGAGAAAACTGTTGGACTTATTCTTCCTGAGGTAACTACATTCATGAAATCATTTCAAGTTCCAATGGTTGAGCTTGATGATTTAGACGAAGCTGTGAGGTGGCAGGTTGCTGAATTTCTTCCAACAAATCATGAGGATATGGTCTTGGATTGGAAGATTGTTGCAAAAAACGAGAAGGCGTACGAAGTCTTGTCTCTTGCAATCTCAAAATCTTCATTGAGTGATTATGTTGGGTCAGTGGTTGATGCAGGACTTCTACCGCTTTTAGTTGAGACAACCTCAATCTCGCTTGAAAGAATTGCAGAGTCTGCAGATGTTTCCAAAGTGGTCCTGTACAGATCAAGAGGAGTGGCTGTTGTTGTAACTATTGCGTCAAAAAAAGTACTAAGCAGTAGTGTGGTTTATGAACCGACAGATGAGCAGTTGATTAACAATGTTTCTCAAATACTATCTCGCTCATCTCTCTCGCCTGTATCGCGAGTGGCTGTGTGTGGTAATGGACTAACTCAAGATTTTGTTAACAATCTTCATGCACGCGTTGGGGTCCCAGTTGATCTATTACACCCTAAAAAAGAAGGACTGCCTGATGAGAAGTTGCAAGAATACATAATCCCTCTTTCTCAGCAAGAAGCTGACCCGGAAGAGCCTATGAGTAAATATTCAATCAATCTTCTGCCTCCTGAGTGGGTCACTAGATATAGAAAAGAAATTCGTGATCTTAGACTTTGGACAGTTAGCCTGATTGGATCAACAGTTTTTTGGCCATGTTTTTTGCTAATGATTGGAACTTATGTATATCTCTCCCAAAGATCTGCTCAATTGGATGCAGAATCTAAAGAGACAAGCCAAATCGATCTAAATGCAGTGTCGGCTGAGATCAATAAGATAAATGCTGAAGTTTCAAAAGCCAATCAGGCTGTTAGCTCCCTGAGGTCTCCATCTGAATTTATAAATAAAGCTACTGCAAAGTTAGTGAGCGGGGTTAGTGTCAGCTCTTTTAATCTAAACTTAGAAACTAAGAAAATGAAAATAACTGGGGTTGCAAATAGCAGGGGAGAGCTTTTGGCCTTCAAGCAATCACTTGAAAGTGAGAAATCGTTTCTAAAGGTAAATTTGCCAATTGCCTCACTTCTTATCGAAACCAACATCCCATTTGAAATAGAAATTGATATAAAGATATGAACATAACAATTGGATCAAAAATCAAAATTTCAAAAACTCTTTTTAAAATTATTGTTGTAAAT
>DBDT01000037.1:18054-19620 GCA_002293705.1 Candidatus Woesebacteria bacterium UBA925 | reverse complement strand
AGATGTGTATAAGAGACAGATGTAATTGTGTAGTAAAGTTTAGCCCTTCCCAATTTAAGCTTAACTGCAACAAACAACAAAACAAATGAAAGTATCGCCATTAATGGTTTTGCGCCTTGGTAAGAGAGATAAGAAGATACAGCTGTAATGAAAAATAGTAGAGAGCTTCTTTTGAATTTTGAAAAGAAAAAAAGCAAGGAGAGAATAGTAAAAAACAGTGCAAAAGGCGCTTCAGTTAGTGCTCTTGAGTAAAAAACCATCCAAGGTGATATCAAAAACACCAGGATGCTGATTCTGGCCAATTTAACAGAACCACCAAGAATTCTAACCAGGTAGTAAAGTGCAATTGAAGTAGAAAATGAGAGCAGAAAGTAAACTATTCTGGCGTTAAGCTCCGTGAGTGGAATTATTGAAAAAATTACAGAAAGCAAAACGGATGGCAATCCTGAAAGCCCTGCTTCTGTATCAGTTGAGTAAAGCGAGTATGGGAAGGCAGAACCAGAGAAATCAGTGCCGCTTTTTGCATATGAAACAGCGGACAATAAAACCTCAGCCTCATCATGATTGACTCCTGTGGGAAATCTGTCGATAAACACACCTCTTACGATTAAAACTAAAAAAAGTATAAGCCCAAAGACTATATTACTTCTTTGGAATAATTTGGTAGATAATTTTTTTTGCATCTTCAATAAGTTGTGGGCCAATAAAGATAAATGAGCTCGAAAGATATACAACACTTCCAGTCAAAAACATTACGAATAAATTTACTGGGTTAGCAGGAAGCAGTGACCTTAATGTAAACATACAGGCAGCCATTATGAGTGTCGAAAAAAGAGGTGGCAATATAGATTTAGTGATTGAAAAATTGACCAGTCTTTTTACGTAAATAATCACAAAAATAGACGATCCTGCCACAATGGCATGGCCAAGAGCTGCCCCATACACACCACTTACCGATGAGAGTCCACCGACAAATACAATTGTTAAAATTGTCCACATCACCATGAAGGCGGATGTAATCTTAATTTTTCCAATAGCATTTAAAAGATTAGTAAGTTGTGTGGTTGCGGAGGATATCATAGCGCTGAAAACAAAGAATGGGTAAAAACCAAGAATCGGCAACCACCGTTCATAACTTGGAATTAAGGCAATAATTACTGGAATAAGAATCCAAAATGCAACAACAGCTGGAAAGGTCAAGAAACACAAAAAAAGTATCGACCGCGTGACCGCCCCGGCTAGTTCTTTGGGGTCCTCCTGCATTCTGGCAAATGCCGGAAAACTTACTCTAGTAACTGGATCCATGAACAATCTTAGTGATAACTGAGACAGTTTCTGACTTGTACCAATCAAGCCAACACCTGCAGCACCAATTGATCTACCCAAAAGCAAGGTAATCCCTTGATCTTTTACCAAGGCAATAAAGGTGTTTATTTGGTATGGCAGTCCAAACTTCAACAAGTCAGATATTGCGCTTTTGCTTAGAGCAAACCCTGGCCTCCAAGGCGAGATGAAGTACATTGCAACAAGACCAACAATAGCCCTAGCTACAACCTGTCTCTTATA
>DBDT01000037.1:0-17913 GCA_002293705.1 Candidatus Woesebacteria bacterium UBA925 | reverse complement strand
GCAATAAAGGTGTTTATTTGGTATGGCAGTCCAAACTTCAACAAGTCAGATATTGCGCTTTTGCTTAGAGCAAACCCTGGCCTCCAAGGCGAGATGAAGTACATTGCAACAAGACCAACAATAGCCCTAGCTACAACAGCCCATGTGAAGCTTGTTATTCCATAGCCATTAGCAGCCAAGGCAACAACTACTACGTTGTACACCACAGTTTCAATCAGTTCAGGGAAAACAAGTTTTCCAAAAAGCAACTTACGCTCAAGTAGAACTGAAGGGATGGTCTTGAAAGAGGCCAAAACAAGGGAAAAGGCCAGTGCGTATAACAAGTACTCGCCCTCTCTGCCAAGATTGTAGGACCTGGATATTCCAGGAGCTAAAAACAAAAAGGCTACAACAATTACACCCATTAATATTTGCTGCACAGTAAAGGTGGTTCTTAGGTCGACTTTAGTGACTGGGGTTTTTTTCTGAATTAATGCAGCTGCAAGACCGATATCAGAGAAGTAGACAAAAAAGGCAACTGCTGCTGATACTATCCAGAATAGACCTATCTGCTCAACAGAAAGAAAAGCTAAAAGAATTAGTTGCGATGCTTGAGCAACAAGGTTTAATATAATCCCCCTACCAGCCAAAATCGCAACACCTCTTACTGCCTTCTTTTTTACATCCTCAATTTTTATTTCTTCATGAAGATCACTCTCTGGCTCAACTCGTAAGTCGTAATCGACTTGTTTCATTTTTTCTTCTTACCCTGCTTGCTTTTTTTGTAAGTAATCACCAAATAACCAGCAAGTCCAGTCCAGCTAACTATGGAAATAATGTTTCCAATTGTTCTAGCGGGAGTATTGTATAGCCTTGCTTCAATCTCATAACTTCCTGGCCCTAGTTTAAAGTAAATTCTTCCCCACTTCTCATTCTCATCAACATAAGTTTCAACTTCCTGTCCATTTGCAAAGACTCTCCAAACTGGGAACTGCAAAACGTTTAACCTTATTATCGACTCTTCTTCAACATTTAGTTTGAATTTCTCCCAATTGGTACCACTTCCCACGAAGAGGTGCTCAGCTTTACCTTCAATAACATCGACCTGGGTTGTCCTGGCACCCTGTGGAGCCATCTCAGCGGTGTTTGGTAGATAATCATATATACCTGCAGTCCTTTGCATATCCCAGGCAACACCAGTGAATTTATCCAAATCTTCCAAAGGAAGCATCTTTCCTTTTTCAGGAAGGAAGTAGTTCCATGAATAGATGATTGCCCCAAGAGCAAGGAAGGTTGCTACGGGATAGGCAAACTTCTTGTTAAAAATCCTCAAAAGAACGCCAACAGAAAGAGACAGTCCAAATATAACAACTGTAAGATATCTCCAAGGGAATTGAATAAAGTGGAGTGGCGACAATAGCTGCCAAATATTTATCGACCTTGAATGTGTTAGAAAAAGGGCAAAGAAACCAAATGCAGCTGAAAGGCCAAAGGCCAATACCCAGTGCTTTAGTATTTCTGATTTTGGTTTTTTGAGTAATCTAGGTGTCAAAAATGCACCCAAAACAAGAGGGGCTATCCAAACCAACCATCCAACTTGAAAGGACATTCTGTCTTCTTCAAGCCAAACTGATGGTCCGTAATCCCAGAACCTGGAAATCAAAAGTTGATTTATGCTGGCAAAATGAGCTGTGTACTCATAATAACCTTGAATCAAGGTTCCTGTTTGTACAATATCTTTCTCCAAAAACACCGGCAAAGTAAAAAATGCTGCAAGTGAAAAAGACAGCGCTCCAGCGGCTACTAGTGGGATTATTCTTGACCAACCTCTTGTCACCACAAGCCAAACCAAACACCAAACAGCAAAAAATGGCGTAAACACTATCACCATTAGGTTGTGAGATGTAAACAAACTAAACCAAGAAAGAGCTAGTGTAATGATCCAAAAAGCACTTACCTTTTTGTTGGTTATAAGCTTATATCCTGCCAAAAATATCAATGGGAACCACATAAGCGCCCAACTCTCATTCATTGCACCACGGACATAAACATCAACTGCGTGGTAAGGGGCCCATGTATAGAAAATGGCAGAAAGAACTCCACCAACTCTTCCAAAGAAGTTTTTTGAAAGAAAGTACATGGTTACACTTGAAACAAAAAATGACAGGGCAAAAAGTAGTTTGGCTGTGTCTACAAAACTAAACCCAACCAATCTAAATAGTTGCCCAGTTAGATATGGTAGGGGTGGGTAAAAGTTAAAAAGAGGATAGCCAAAACCATACCCCATGTCAGGAACCCACCTGCAAGGGATCTGCAAATCCAAGAAGCATTTCTCCATCTGAAGCTGTCTCATCATCTGCAAATCGTCGTGCATATTAAAGTAGCCAGGAGTAAAAAGTGTCCTCGAAGCTAAAAAGCTAGAGATTAAAACAACCAACAAGAAGTAGAAGTCAGGCAGTGAAACTAACTTGGTTAAAAAGCTTTTAATCTTCATTGTATAAATTGTACCAAATTCGCATCCATAACCTCGTACAAGTAAAAAGTATCACGAGGACCAAATGTTATGTAGTCATGTGAACCTCTTGTTCTCATTGGTTTTTCAACTTTCATAATTAGCTTTAATCCATCCTCCTTGAAATCCTTGTTTTTTCTTGATTCATTTAAGGCCAGAAAAACTATATTACCAGTTCTCTTGGCGTTAACAAGATCACTTCTTACGCCCTTAACATCAAGTCCAATGCCAAATATTGTTACATTCTGCAGTCCAGACAAATACACCTTAAATCCGTCAGGCATTGTGCCAAAATGACCTTCTGTTCCCAAAACAATCCCTTGGTTTGTGGCGGCCCTGACGCTTTTTATGTGGTTTGCCGCTTCGTAGATGCCATACCCTGCACTCCACTCCTCCAAATAGCCTGCTCTTTCATTTTCGGGGATTACGGCTTTTTCGGGACTATTCCAAAGGTTGTTGGCAAAATAAACGCCGTAAACAATAGATATAATTGCCAAAAGGTAGCTAAAGCTAAATTTCTTCAAAGGATTGATGGCAAAAGATGCAAGGATGAATAGCGGAGGAATTGCAAACAAAATGTAACGAGCTGTATATGCAATCGTAATTGCAGAAGTGACAAATAGTGAGGCTGAAAACCAGACAAACATAAATAAGCTAACTATGCGAGTATTTTTGTTTTTTAATCCCACAAATAGTCCAATAGCAGACAGGACCAAGGTTGGAACTGGAAGTAGTTTAAACAACCAATCATAAGCCCTAACAAGATTGTTAACTATTGTATCTTTAGGATTAGCCAATACTTCTCCTATTGGCCTTATGTAATCTAAGTTTCTTGATCCGATCTGTTCAAATCCAGGACCCAACCTTAGTACTTGATACAAAGAAATTGCAAAAAAGATACATATACCAACTCTAAGTGTTGAAACCAATGTTTCATAAATTATGACTTTTTTCTTCTTTTTAAGGTTAAAGTTTTCAAAAATTGTCAAAGCGCAAAGAGGTAGGAAAAATACTGCTGGCGATTTGGTTATTAATGCCAAACCCAAACTCAAACCAGATAAAATTGCCAAATCAAACCTCTTGTATCTTTGAGATAAATACAAAAGCAACATCGATGATAGTGCCAAAAGGGCAAGCAGAGAATCTACAACAGCCAGCCTGTCAAAAAATATTAGGTAGGGAGATGTTGCTGAAAGAGCAATGGCGAACAATGTCTTGATCTTCGATTTTGTAAGAAAATAAGTAAATGCACCAATAATAAATACTGTCAGTGTTCCTGATGCAACAGATATCATCCTTCCAGATACCAACGGGTCTTCAAAAAATCTCAAGGATATCCAATTTACCCACATAAACAATGGCTGTTTGCCATCAGAAAGAGGTATGAATCTAAGAGTTGGCTCTGACTTAATCAACTGAGCCCAGTTGATGTAAATAGCCTCATCTGCAAAGATTGGGATACTTGTTAAATTTACGAATCGAAGAGTGAAAGCTAAAGTAATTGTGGATATTACCAGCACAAAAAACTTACCCCAAACGGAATACTTCATATTTTGTAAAGACCCATCAAAGAGTTAACTCTTACCCTAATCAAGTCAGTCAAACCGGCAATTGAATCTTTGATTGGGTTAACTCTCTTGGTCTCCCTGTGTCTCCACTCAACCTTGACTTCAGATATTTTGTAGCCCAGTTTTCTACCAATGTATAAAAGCTCCAAGTCAAAACCAGCATTAACTGCTGCAGCAGACTCAGATTTATTTTCAGTGTAAACCTTCATTTTTTCAAAAATCCTTCTACCACTCTCCTGTTTAAACGCTTTAAAACCACACTGAGTATCTGAGTAAGGAAGTCTTAGTATTAATGTCCTGAGAACCATAAATCCATATGCCATTACTTTTCTTACAATTGGAGCCCCTTCTCTACCGCTTCGACTACCAATGACAATATCTGAGCCCTTTTTAAATGAGGCAAGAAGTTTATCCACTTCGTAGATCGGGGTAGCCTGATCCATATCTGTAAACAAAATTATTTCTCCTCGCGAAGCAAGAACTCCTGCTATAACTGTGCCACCTTTACCCCTGTGTGGTTCTTTTAGTAGTCTAAATCCAGGCTTGTTTTTAATACTTTTGGAAACCACATTGGCAGTATTATCAGGAGATCCGTCATCCACAACAAGCACTTCCCAGCTGTACTTTTGCTTCTTCAAAAAATCCCAAACTTCCTCCAAAGCTCCAGATTCTATGTTTGAAATTTCCTTGTAAGCTGGAATTACGACTGATAAAAATGGCTTATTCATGCTGTTATTCTATCCTTTTTCTTCTTTCAACGCTAATCCCACCAAAATTTACAGTCTCTTCAACT
Source organism: Candidatus Woesebacteria bacterium UBA925 (assembly GCA_002293705.1). Classification (GTDB taxonomy): domain Bacteria; phylum Patescibacteriota; class Microgenomatia; order UBA8517; family UBA8517; genus UBA925. The sequence goes on along the minus strand of DBDT01000037.1, from coordinate 13,061 downwards.
GTAGCTATACCCTCTTGCCTCTTTCTCCATGCTTCAACTCTGTCTGGGTGGGGTGGGTCTACTTCGGAGATTGTGTAAAGTAGCTCAACCTTATCCTCAACTAGACCACTATAGTTACTTTTTGATTCATACCAGGTGAATAAATACTTGTATGAATGAGGAATAACTGGTGGGACGTAAAAATCTGTATTGAAATTTCTACCATTAGCATCCTTGTATACCCATTCAATCGCCTGCTTCTGGTTACCAAGTGAAATTGTTGTTGGCCCATCAAGACCGTCAGAAAGGTACGACCTAAGTGGTGGGATATTGCTTTGGATAAAAAGGTAAACAATAAAGACAAACGGTAATACTCCCCACTTTGTAGAAATTATTTTTCTCAAAACTACCGAAAGAAGAAGTATGAAGGGTAAGTAGTAAACAGTTAGGTAATAATCATAGACGTTTCCTTCATTACCCCTAAACAACATAAAGCCAATAAATGGAGCTGACAAAAAGACGACCAAAGCAAGTATCTTTTTGTTTCGCAGCATTTTTGGTGCCACCACTAGAAAACTAGCCATGACAAATATCGCCAATGACACCTGCTCTACAGCTTTGCCGTGGAAAATTTTGCTGTAAAAAACATCTTGAAGAAAATTGATTCTTTCAGATAGATTTATTGACTTACTCACATCAAAGCTGGCATCAGCAACAAAAAACTTTGCAATTCCAGCTCTTAAAATTCCATCATGTCTTAAATCAAAAATTATTAAAGGGGATGCAGTAAACAAAAATGCAATTATCGACAAAACAATTATCTTAAGGGACGGAAAAGAAAAGCCCTTTTTCGAAGCCGAGGTAAAAAGAAGTACAACTAGTACTGCAAACAGCATAAAAAACTCCCCAGATGAGCCAAAATGAAACAATGAGGCCCCCGAGAGAAATCCGATTGGGACAAAGTACCACTTCTTCCCCGAGACAACCCTAAACAAACACCAGACCAAAAGCGTTGATATCAAAAGCATTGGAGTTGGATTGCTTAACCACCTACTTGCATAAACCATATAGTAGGAAAGTCCAGCAAAAAAGACCGCAATCAGCCCTGTAAATCTCCCTGAAATCTCTTTGGCTAAAACGTAAAGTATCAAAAGAGAAGCGATTGACATCAAACCCAAAAATACGGAGGGGAACAGGGGGTCACCTTGACCTATAAAGTAGGCAGGAGAAATTAAGTAGTAGTAAAAAGGTCCCCTAAAAATACCTGCAATTCCAGTAGTTGGGCCAATTAAAAAGAATTTACCCTCATTTACAAAATCCCAAACCACCTGGGCATCCCTACCTTGATCGAAGTAAAAACCTAGTACCGAATCCAATCTGTAAAGCCTGACAAATGAAGAGGAAAGAAGAATCAATGTTAACAAAAAATACAAAAATGGGTGGGAAACTACTTCAAGCTTAACCCCTCTTATCCAATCTTTTAAATTATTTAATATTTTTTGCATATTTCCTCCAATTTTGCGCAAGCATCTTCAAAACTTATCCCAACCATATGCGCACCCGCTGCACCAAAATGACCTCCTCCGCCAATTTGAAGCGCCAACTTCCCCACATCAACACCATTTCGACTTCTAAAGCTGACTGAAATTGCCTTCGGCTGGTCTTCGGTTAAGATGTAACCAAACCTAGCGCCTTCAAGCTGGGCGACGAAATTTGTAGCCACAGTCTCCCTTGAAGCAGGTAGGTGTACGTATTCTTTATAAATCTCATGGGGGATTGAGATTGAAACAAACCCTTCCGGATGTAACTTCATCATTCCAAGGCTAATTCTCCAAAACTCCATCAGTTTTGCAGGAACAGAAGCAAAAAGGTTTGAGATTATTTTTTGAAAATCGGCACCACTTTCCAGTAGCTTACCTGCAATCACGAAGGTGTCTTTGTGCACTTCAAACTGAAAAGATCCAGTATCACCTTCTATTCCAGCAAGTAGTCTGGTTGCAATATCACTGTCAATTTCCTGACCCCAATCAACATAGATGTTGTAAAGCATTTCACACACACTGCTTGATTTAAAATCAAGCAAATTGGTGTCTCCATATGAAGGGTTGGTCTCATGGTTGTCTATGTTAATGACAGAAATTTTGGGCTTCTGGGGATCTTTTTCGCTAAATACTCGGTCAAGCGATGCTGAGTCCAACATGATCAAAAGATCGTGTTCTGAAAAGTTGAACTTGTCAAAATCAATCACATCAACATCAATCCCAAGGGTCATAAATTCCAGATTTTTGGGCACTGGGCTTGGAGACACAATCTTCGGATTCTTGCCCAACTTTTTTAACACTTTATACATAGAGGTTGATGAGCCCACAGAATCAGCATCAGGCCTTCTGTGCATGTTTATCAGAATCTTGTCTGATTTTTGTATTTGATTTAATAGATCACTACTTAGTTGGTATTTCATATTTTTTAGCAAACTCTCGACAAGCTGATTTCAAATATTCAACTCCTTCATTGAACTCCATTTTAAGCTTAACAGCTGATGCTGCCTTGTGACCACCTCCACCCAAACTCGCGGCCAATTCAGAAACATCCACCAAAGCTGGAAACCTTGATCTGAAAGATACGTAAAGCACACCAGGCTCTTTCTCGCTCACCCTGACACCAAAGTTAGTTTTACTAACAGTTTGAATAATTCCATCGATATAGGCTGACTTACCAGCCAATGGTAGTTTTGATATCTCATTATATGTGGATGTGGTCATGACAAAACCCTCATCAAACACCTGAAGCGAACTTGCAAGCACACCTAGAAGTTTGTATGTTTCAGGCTCAATACATTTAAACAGGTTAAACATGAGACTTTCTTTATCTGCACCTAATTCTATTAACTTTGAGCAGGCCTTGAAAGTTTGGGCAGTAGCATTTGAATACACAAAAGCTCCAGTGTCAGTCAAAATACCAGCCAAAAGAACATTGGCCAAAAGTTTGTCCACCGCAAACCCAAGTTGTTCAAAAACACCAAATACAATCTCACAAGTTGAGCTGCTTTCAGGTTCAACAATTTCATAGTCTGCACTAAGCCTGCCTTTATTGTGATGATCAATCCTAAGAGTCTTGCAGCCTGGATCGTATTCATCTGTTTCACCGTTAAAAACCATCCAATTTGCAATATCAGGAAGAACAAGGAGGTCATCTGAAGAAAACAATTCCTTGTTATTTATAGGGTCAACCAAAGCAATACTGCTTGCATCAAGCAAAAATGATATGTCTTGAGGGATAGGGTCAACACATATCAGTTTTGGCTTTATCCCAATACTTTCAAAATACGTTTTCAAGGCCCATGCCGAAGACACCGAGTCCATGTCTGGGTTTGAGTGGCATGCAATATACACACACTGGTGTCTGCCTGCTATTTTCGGCAGATCGCTTGAGGAGATTTTCATTTGTCAGAGTTTACTCTTACTAACCTAAAAACTTCCACACCAGAAACATTTGTCCTACCATCTATTTTGCTTGGACCAAAACCTGCTATCTCCGCTTTGGCGTTACCCACCGGCTGACACTTCTCAATAGGCATCTCACAAGCAACATACAACTGCTTGGTTATGGTCTCATCAGCTCTCTGAGGGTCAATTCTTCTAAAGTTCTCACTTTCTTCCAAAAAGTATTCATAAGCTCCTTCGTAGTTTCTCTCTGCAATTACAGCAAAGTTAAACTTTTCACCTTTTGAGTCAGAAAGAATAAACTCCGCCACCTCTTGAGTTCTAGGTAGCTGATTGTTTGGCGCATACCTTAATGGATGGTTTGCCAAATTCACCCACAAAAGAACCAATACAAGTATCGTTGATACAAGTGCCCCAACCTTATTTTTTGAATAAACCCAAAGCGAGGCGGCAAATGCTAAAAATAGCGCAGGGAAAATGAAGCCAAAGTAGTGGTCGTATATTTCTTGTTTGTACAAACCAAATCCAACATAGGCTGAAATTAGCCATACAAAAATCAGAAACATCGCGGAAGGCTGAATACTCTTTAAACTCACTCTAGTTTTGTAAAGCTGAATTAAAAATGCCACTGAAATAAAAATTGCTACAAGCCTGGCAAGCTGCATATCTCCAGCTGTCAACATTCTTGAAATTGTTTTCTCAAAATGGAATGGAATTTCGGGGATTGCATTCCATGGCCTGAAAGAAACAGTAGTTTGCCTTTCAGTAAAGAATTTGATCAAAGAATTTGCATTTCTAAAGCCATGTCTAGCATCAAAGATGACAAGTGGCGACATTAAGACTGCAAAGCCCAATAGGCCCAAACCTAGCTTTATGAAAAACTCCCTGAGCACAGTCTTCTGCTTAACAATTTTTGAGAAAATCGTTTTAGCTGAAGTAAGATCCTTAAAGTCAAGTTTTGAAAGTGCAAAAAAGCTAAGAGCTAGAAATAGCCAAAAAACAGGCTGGAGTAATAATCCCAAATAGTGAGATTGAAGTACTGCAGCCATCGACAACCCTCCCCAGATTAGCCAGTTAAGCTTCCCATCTCTCCACACCTTCCAAATACTAAATATGCAAAATAGTGCAAAAAACGGCATTATGTTTGGATTCCATGAGCTTCTTGAGTAAACAATTACTACTGGTGAGATTGCATATAAAAGCGAGGCGATAAACGCAATGTATTTTCCAAACCAAATCCTTGCTGTAAACCACAAAAGAACAACTGTGGCCACTCCAAGCAGTGCAACACCAACGGCTGGACCGACTGGTGAAAGACCAAAAAGAGCAAGAAATGGAGCCATCATGTAGTAATACATAGGCCCAAGATACATATTGCCTATAGATGTACCAGGACCAACAAGCATGATGTCTCCCATGGTTACAAACCTTCTCACAATAATGACATCACGCCCTTCATCGCCAAGAAATGTTAAGTAGCCTTCAATATTCCAAAGCCTGCTAACAAGAGCCACCAAAACTACAAAACAAAGAAGAATGAATTCAATTTTATTGGCTGCTATAAGAGATTTTGCTCCATGCAAAAATCCTTTTTTAGTCTTGCCCATACTGTTATGAAGATAATTTTCTCCAAAGCCTAAAAAGGTCTACAAAGCTTTTAATAATGACATTCAGACTAGCCCCTGTTCCAACACCACCCTCTCTTGGGTAATGGGAAACTGGTATTTCTACAATCTTTGCCCCAACTTTTTTGGCTTTGATTAAAAGCTCACTACTAATAAATGCACCTCGCTCGCTTTCAAGTTGCGGGATCTGTTTAACTATTTTTGCGTCAATTAGCTTGAAGGCGCAATCAATATCCCTTACCTTAAGCCCAAACAAGACAAACACCACAAGCTGCCAGAGGGTGCTGTTAACTTTTCTGTAAAAAGGTACTGCTCTTGATTTGTAATAACCAATCACCAAATCAGCATCTGTTTCATTTTGTGTTTTTATAAACTGGTCTATTTCAGAAAAATCAAACTGGCCATCTGAATCTATGAAGCTAATCCATTTGTATTTGGCTGAATAAAGACCGCTTTTGAGGGCTGCGCCATAACCCCTGTTCACCTCGTGCTCGATTACTGAAACATTCTTGTTCTTTGAAGCAATTTTCTTGGCAACCTTGCCTGTTTTGTCTTTAGAACCATCATTCACAATTATGACCTCCCACTTGTCAGCAACAGATGGGAGTACTTTAAGGGCAGAAAGCACAGTTTTCTCCAACCTCTTTTCCTCATTGTAGGCTGGAAAGAATACGCTGAGCTCTTTAAGTTTCATTAGCTAATAGTTTAGCAAGGGTTGTATACTATTGCCATGGCAAGGTTAAAGATGTTTTTAGCAACAAGCCTTATTTCGCTTGTTCCCACACTGGCTTTGTGGTCTGTTTTCTTTTTTTCACCAGAAAAGTTCTGGAACATACCTATCCCTAATGTGGGAATGCAAACAGTAATTTCCAACTATGACGGTCCACTATATATAGCTGTTGCCAAGACAATGTACGACAAGCAGTCAATCCTGTCTCAGTATTCTTTCCCCCTACCTCACGAATACTATGCAGCCCACTTCCCCTTCTACCCACTTTTAATCAAACTGTTGTCTCCAATATCCGGTTATCCTTGGGGCATGCTTTTGGTGACTCTGTTCACCAGTGTTTTTGCACATCACTATTTTTTCCTTCTTGCAAAAACTTTTACAAAATCCGACAAAAATGCACTGATTTTAACTTTAGTATTTGCAGCCTTCCCTGCAAGGTGGCTAATCGTCAGATCAGTGGGAGCACCTGAAGCATTGTTTGTCGGAAGCATTATTGCCTCGATGTATCACTACAGAAAAAAACAATACTTGATGGCAGGAATATTTGGAGCAGTCGCGCAACTAACCAAATCACCTGGAATATTGTTGTTTGCAGCATACGGACTTCACAGCGCCTACAAACTTTTGGTCGACTATATTGCAACACCAAACAAGAACAAAAAGCTACCTTTCGGCCCATCAATTGTATTTTTGGGACTTATCCCTCTTTCACTTCTAGGACTGTTTGCCTTTTATACAATTCCTTTTAACAATTTCTTTGCATACTTTAATTCAGGTGACAACATTCATTTGTACTTTCCACCATTTCAGATCTTCAATTACACAGAGCCGTGGGTAAACACTCACTGGTTGGAGGATATTATTTTTATCTATCTATTTGGGGCAGCTTCAGTGGTTACCCTTTACAGGCAAAGACAATATGACCTTCTTGCCTTTGTACTTATATTTTTCGGTAGCATAATCTTTGTCTCACATAGAGATGTATCAAGGTACGCTCTGCCAATCGCACCATTTGCAATAATTGCATTTAGAGAATACATACTCAAAAAAGATTTCTTGGCAGTGTTTGCTTTCCTGTTGGTCCCAATATTTATATTTTCAGTAGTATTTATAAGTAGCAATACAATGCCGATCAGCAATTGGGCTCCATTTTTATAAGAGTTGCATTAAGAGAAGATATTACAATCCTATTTGACCTGTGGTTATTTAGAAAGTAACTTGCAAGCTCCTTCACACCAGGTCTAAATTTATCTTCAAGCGCCAACACCTCACCTTGATAGTAGTTCAAGTCTTTGAGTCTAATACTTGAAGGGGTTAGCCCTGATATGTTTAGCTTATAGCAGGACACAAGTACATCTAAAACTCCAAAATCAAATACTTTTTCAACATTTTTCACCGTCTTTTCATAAAACCCATATCGCGCAAAGCTCCCATTTATCGCCTCAAAACTTAAAACCTCTTGTTGCAAAACTCTTGTAATAGAGTCGACTGTAGGTTCAATTATTCGGCTATAAGTCATGGGAATAGTAAGAAGGCCTTCTTCCCTGCCAAGAAGTAGCCTTCCGTCATTTTCAACAAACAATGCTGTGGCCCTCCTGACAAATACCCCGTCTTTTATTCTTTTTCCTATTCTGTGAAGTGAAACTAATGAAGCTTGAACCTTAGGCAAATCCTTTAAAATCCTCTCGAATGATGATTTCGAGTTATTGGAAAAGTTAAAAAACTCAACAGACTCCCAAAAATCTGTATGGCGTCCTGCTGACCGCACTATACCCATTTTCCTCAATCTTCTATGTATCTCTGCTGGAGAAAATGGTAATTCGGATTCACTTTTATACATACCATCAACTGACCTGCTTTCAAGATACAACCCTACCAGCCATTCATCAGAATACTTGCTATAGCGATGGTGCATGGTAGTAATTCTACATCAAATACCTGAGAGGTATTGATAGAGCATCCATGCAATTATATTTGAGGATCCAAGTATTTATTTAACGGAGGTGACAATGCATGTACCTGCCAAATGGAGGCTCAACAAAGTTAGGCTTGGTGTCATACCTCCCCCAAACAGAGGTGGTGAGAACTACAGACCTTTCAATCTTGAAGCCTACAAAGATGAACAACTGGCGCGAAAAAACGCCAGTTGTTTTTATTTCTTCTTGTTCCAAGGAAGTTTCCAGGTCTTCCAGATAAATAAGTTATATGTTGTGTAGTTGTAAGGAATAATGAAAAATATAACCGCAATCACAAGAGCTATTTGCCTTGTCCAACCTGTGTCCCCAAACCACAAAGTTGCCTTACCAACAACTATAAACTGAATAACAATTGCTCCTAGAGAGGTAAGGTTGAATTGCAAAAACTTCTTAATAGATTTAATCGGACCACTAACTCTAGCGTCTTTGAAAGTCCAAAAATTGTTTAGAGTAAAGTTTGAAACAATCGCCAACTCAGCTGCAAATGCAGCAGCCCAGGCGGATGGCGTGTTTAATAGTTGTGCAAGGGCAAGCCCTTGAAGATGATCAAAATAGTCAGCTAGCCAGATTGAAAGTGGAATTCTTCTAAACATTTCAAGACCAATTGCATTGACCAAAAAACCAACAACCCCAACTACTCCAAATTTCACAAATCTTTTAAATGGGGCAAGTCTCAAAAGCAGTACCACTTTGTAGGTCGCAATCATTTCCTTTAGTGAAAACTTGGACACTTCGTGTGTTCTTGTAGCAAAAGCAATTGGAACCTCAACAGTCTTTTTTGAAAGCTTTACAGTTTGATAAAAAAGATCGACTTTGTATGCAAATCTTGAAAGCTCCATTAACTCCTCGAGTTTTATCTTTGACAAAACTTTGGCGTCAGTTAGCCTAAAGCCTGTGGTCACATCATGAAGAGTGGGCAACCAGAGTACAATCCTTGCAAACAAGTTCCCCCAAAAACTAACCATCTTTCTGTGCCATGCCCACTCTGACGGGATTGATCCTCCTTTTGTATACCTACTTCCAATTACATACTCAGCGCCTGCAAGATATGCGCCAACCAAAGCTGGAAGATACTTTGGGTCATGTTGAAAATCAGAGTCCATTTCTACTACCGCATCAGCACCAAGCTTATCCATGGCATGCCTCATTCCACGTACATATGCCATACCTAGACCCTCTTTCTTTCCTGACAATAAGTGGAGGTTTTTATGCTTGGCCTGAGCTTTTTTCACTATCTCACCTGTTCCGTCAGGAGAGTTGTCGTCAACTACAAGTAGGTGCATTGATGCATCTATTTGTGGAAAAATTTGGCCAAACAAAACATCAATCATTTTAGGTATGTTCATTGCCTCATTGTAGGTAGGCATAACCACTACTATTTTTTTCATTTAATTAATTGAGGAGATAAAGGGAAAAAGTGAAAAAGTTGCTTGAAGCAGAAACATCACAACAACAAACGCAACCACTCTTGTTGCTACTTTATTAATCTTCTCACCAGTGTATTCAGTAATACCCAAAATCAAGATGTAGTTGGTGTAAATAAGACTAAACAATATACCAATCAAAGGGATCCAGCCCAAAAAAGTTAACGGGGCTCTTGAATATGAGTATGCCTTATAGACATCAGCAAAACTTGCCCCAACCTTGAAGAAGTTAAGCCAAAACTGCATAAGCTTGGACCAAAGAAAACTTAAAAGCACAGTTAGTATGGTAGAGGAAAAGAAAAACCCAATAGCTTTAGCAGGAGTTACCAGGTCAAATGCAGGTAGTGCACCACCTGTTAGCTGGCTTCCAATCCCTCCAACGAAAAATGCCAAAAGTACTACATTTATAAGTGAGGCTAAGGTGGACATCACAATAGAAAAGACCAATGCAGGCTTGATGTCTTTTTCATTGTCATATTTTTTAAAAAACTGCTTAGGTTTAGTTATGACCAATTTGGTCTTTGAAGCAATTTCTCTTAGGTCAAATGTAAGTTCCATATATGAGCAATTATACAACAGAAAATAAGCAAAATACACAAATTTAGGCTAAAATAAGCCATGATCATTGATATATTCAGCCTCTTCCCTGATATGTTTAATGGGCCTTTTTCAGACTCATTAATGGCCAGAGCACAAAGCAAAGGGTTGGTAAAAATCAACATCCACGACCTTAGACAATTTGGTGAAGGAGAGAGAAGAACAATTGACGACCGCCCATATGGTGGGGGTGTTGGCATGATAATGAAAGTTGAACCCATAGAGAGGGCAATTAACTCTGTAAAATCAGACGACACACACGTAATCCTCCTCACACCTCAAGGAAAAAGGTTTGACCAAAAGATGGCTATGAATCTAAAGGAGAAAAAGCACTTGGTTTTCATATGTGGAAGATATGAAGGCTTTGATCAAAGGATTCATGACCACCTGGTTGATGAGGAAATATCAATAGGAGACTACGTGATGATGGGTGGCGAGCTACCAGCCATGGTAGTTGTCGAGACCACAGTAAGACTGCTCCCAGGTGTAATCACAAAGGCGGAGGCCACCGAGAAAGAATCTTTCTCGGATGATTCAAACGAGCTTGAACACCCTCAATACACAAGACCTGAAGATTACAAGGGGCACTTGGTGCCAAAAGTACTACTATCAGGGGACCACAAAAAGATTGAGGCGTGGAAAAAAAGTGAAGCGCAAGCCAAAACCAAAAGAAACAGACCTGATCTTATTTCTCCAGATTTCGATACACAGTCTGAAGAAGAATAGATCTTGCTTTCAAACCGTTTGTTGACTTGATTCTTGGAATTAAGCCCAATGCTTCATTAGGGTTATGGAAAGAATAGAAAGATGCGTACAAGTCGCCCCATTCATGAACCGCAGGATCAGATTGTGTCTTTTTAATATCTGCTTCATAGTCCCTGTAATCAGACAATTGAGATAGATAGTCAGAAGCAGGAGTAATTGGTAACCACTGGATGCCGTAAATATGCATTGGATCGGCACTAAACCAAGTAGTAAAGTCTCTTTTTCCACCCCAAACAATTGAGGCAATTGGATGATCATATCCTTCAGGAAATGGATTGCCAATTCCAAACCAATATGCTTTGGTGGCTGAAAGCTCTTTGGTAAACATCCACTTTCCTTGCTGGGTTCTTTGCAAATCGCCAGTAACTCTTCCCCACAGGTAAATTGAGTACCAAGCATTTAATGCCTCGCTTGTAGACTCTTGATTGTTCCCATCACCAAACTGACCTCTACCGTCAGCCCAAGAATGCCCCTCATACACCGAAAAGTGTCTTAGATATGGAAACTCTGTTGAGAGTGGGTCGATAGTTGCAATATCTGAAACCAAGTTGTTGATTATCCCTTTGTGATCTTCATACCAAGCATTATTAAATCTTGAAATGATTGAGGCTGCTCTTATGTAGTAAGACCAATGAAAGTGGTGATCATTTCCGTTTTCATGTCCAAACTCAGCAGACTTTGCAAGCATCATTTTTTTGTTCTTGTCATAATCTATGTCCTTAAACGATTCATCCATGGTTCGCACCAAAACCTCAAGCATTTTGTCACGCTCTGAATTAAGACCGTACAAATCTGCGAGTTGAACTAAAGATGTTGCAGCACCAATCCATGTACCTCTAAAGTAGACACCACCTGGAGCTGTTTCCTGCACATATCCTTCAATGTCTTTTTTAATCTGTGCAATAACTTCTTCTCTTCTGGCTTCATTTTCAACAAGCTCAAATTGTTCAAAAAGACTTGGGACTGGATCGCTTGTGGTAAATTCACTCTGCCTGATCAACTTCATAGGACCAACAGCAGTTTGGTATGTATCCAAAAACAGTGGGTTATCAACCAATGAGTTCACATGGTGCGGAAACAAAGCTGTGAATGTTTCTGATCTGTTTTTTGTAATAATTTGGTATCTAGTCACAATTCGACCTTCCCTTTCCTCGTAGTAAACTCTAGTGTCTTCAATTGGATCCCAATCAAGAGATTGCACACTTTCAGAAACAGTTTTATTGGAAGGAAGAGCAGTTACTCTTGTTTTTCCAAATCCATAATCATCAAACGCAAATGAGTTTTTACCTCTTTCACTACTACAGTTAAAGGTTAGGTTACCCAAACTTGTCTCAAAAAACACATACGGAGAACCTTGGGTGAATGTTCCAACTGATTCAAATCCTTCTCCTGTCATTTTGATTTTCAGAGACCAAGCAGAGTGGCCGATTACTTTTGTGGTTGTAATCTCTGAGCTTGAGAAGATTGTGCACTCTGGAACAAAGCTGGCAAACACAGTCTTTTCTGTTGCAACAAGGTTGGGGTAAGACAAAAGAACTCCTTTGCCTTCTATTTTGAAAGATATTGGGTGGGCAAAAATTGGGTAGCTTGGAAACTCGTAGGCCGAGGCAAACCAATTGCTTGTTCTTCTTGGCTGCGCAGTTGACCAGGCTTGTTGTGGAGTGTCTTGGTTAATATTGCCAGTTGCAGGCATCAAACTTGCAATTATTGCCATAATTACAGATAGTATTTGTCTTAAAAAATCCAGCATACATAAATATTACTGTTTTACAATTAAACTATTCCAAATATCTGCAACAATCTCAGATGGTCTTTTTACATCATTGGCTAACGAGAGAACTTCAAGTTGTTCCCCATTTAAAAGACCGCTTCCATCATCAGCATTTTTAAATCTAAATATGACCTCATAAGTGGTACCAGTAGTATCAACAGCGCTAACCTTTCTAATTCCAGCATATTCAATTTCGTAGGAAACACCAATTCTTGGGCTAATTGCTTCCAAACTTTTAACTTTTTGAACTTCAGTAAGCTTTACACCTGTAACATTTGCAATCAACTTAACATCAGTGTTTGCATACAAAGTAGCAAGAGTCTGATTAGGGGTAAGAAGTGTACCCACTGAGACGTCAACTGTGTTGATTATTCCATCTCTTGGTGCAGTGACTTTAAACAAGTTTCTGCTGTTTCTTAGTAGTTCTGCTTCTGTTCTTGCGGACAAGTTTTCATCGGCAAATTGAGTTAGAGTATTTAGCCTTGATTCAAATTGCTCGTCACGAAGCTCTGCAATGGTTTCACCTTTGGTTACTATTTGACCAGGTGAAACTAGCATTCGCTCAATTCTTCCACCTACTGGATTTACAATTTTGACCTCATCTTTTTCCACGCTAAAGGTGTACTCCCTAGAAGTACTCCTGTACTCATTTGTTCTTCTAGCAATTGCTAGTGTTGCAATAGAAAGTGACACCAAAAATACAACAGAAAAAATGAATGCATTGGTTAAGTTCTGTCTCTTATACACATCT
>DBDT01000081.1 GCA_002293705.1 Candidatus Woesebacteria bacterium UBA925 | reverse complement strand
GTTTAGCCTAATGTCACTTTGATATTTGCTAATTTCCTCCAAAAGATAGAAGATTTATCTAATGTTTCTTAAGCTTTATCTTCTTTCAGTTCCAGTGTTTTTTCTGATTGATATGATTTGGTTGGTTTTTGTGGCTAGAAACTTTTACAAAGAACAAATAGGGCACCTGATGGCAAGCTCGGTTAACTGGGCAGCAGCAATTATTTTTTACTTGCTGTTTCTTCTTGGACTTGTTTACTTTGTAATTGCCCCAGGGTATGAGTCCGGAAACGTAAACAGGCTAATACTGTCAGCATTATTCTTTGGTCTTGTTACCTATGCCACTTATGACCTAACTAACCTCGCCACGCTTAAAAATTGGCCAGTACTTGTAACAATTGTTGACATGGCCTGGGGGGCAATCCTGGCTGCCTTGGTTTCAATTGTAGTCTTCTTTGTGGCAAGGCAGTTTGGAGTATGAGCCCGGCACTTCTAAGTATTCTTGTGATTTTTGTCTACATGAGCAGTTGGTGGGTGTTGTCGGTGGTCACTAAAAGAGCTGATATTGCAGATGTTGCATGGGGCGGGGGGTTCACTTTGCTTGCTTGGGTTTTGTACATATCCTACTTTGGTGGAACATCTTTGGTTCTGGCTTTGCTGGTCAGCTTGTGGGGTGCAAGACTATCAATCCACATATTTTTAAGAAACTCGAAAAAGAAAAAAGAGGATGGCAGATATGCCAATTGGAGGAAAAAGTGGGGAGAAAACTGGAGAATCAAAAGCTATCTTGAAGTATTTCTCCTTCAAGGATTTTTTATGTTTTTAATAGCCATCCCAATTATTCTTTCTACTGGAAAGCAGTTTGAATTAAGCAGCTTGGCAATAATGGGGGTGCTCATTTTTCTGTTTGGGCTAGTGTTTGAGGCGGTTTCAGATTGGCAGGTGTTTAGGTTCAAGTCCAATGGAGGAAAAGGGGTGTTTGATCGTGGTCTTTGGAGATATAGTAGGCACCCCAATTACTTTGGAGAGGTAACTCTTTGGTGGGGAATTGCACTCCTGTCATTTTCACAGACGGCAAACCTAGCTGTGTTTCTTGGATCCGCCACAATCTCCATACTGATACTTTTTGTTTCAGGAATTCCATTATTGGAGAAAAGGTACAAGGATGATGTCTCTTACAAAAAGTATGCCAAAAAGACCAGCATCTTTTTCCCATTACCACCTAAAAGCAGATGAAAAAGGAGATTTGGTTTAAGGCCAAAAAATGGGGTTTTGGTTGGTATCCGGCCAACTACAAAGGATGGGCTGTAATCGGGGTTTACACTCTTTTAATTATTGCCCTAACCCCTCTAATTGAGTTAAATCAACCTCTTTTGTATACAGCTATTGTCATTCTTCTAACTGGAGCACTAATTTATGTCTCTTACAAAAAGGGGGAGGACCCATTCAAAAGAAAATAGACTGCCCCAAAGTCTTATAGTATAATATCAAAACCGTTATCTATTCTATTGGAGGTGTATCTTGTCTTTGATAATTCTTGGGCCACATCCTTTCACTGCTAGCGGAAGCATCGTAAATAGAGGCTTTGTGTTTGTCTCTTTGCGTGCAAGCTTAACTAAAGGGTTGTTTTTTAGGATCACTGGTCTTAGACCATACGGCGAAAACAAGCTTGGATCCCTTGACTTCTATCTTGGAAACCGAGGATTGGTGGTTGGCTTGAAAACAGGCCTAGTCAGCTTGGTTAATGGTGGTGAAAATTCGATTCTAGAAATTCCAGTGAGCCCAGATGGAGTAGGGAAGTGTAGCTTTAACTTTCGTCCCAATGAGTCTGTTTTGGACATCACCGATGCGATGCCGGCACCCTTAATCACTATTATGGTGTCATCCGGTGAACGTCAAATCCTTAACACGCTAATCGAATTGTTGTTCAGATACATTCGCTCATGAGTCTGCAGCCCTTCGATTGAAACTAGGATAGAATGGCGTAGATTGTGCAGTAACGGCCATCGGCTTGCAATGTCACGTCTTTTGATTTGAAATTAGCCACCCTGAAGTTGTTCGGTTGATGTAATCTCTTTGGCTAATTTGGGGGAGTTAACTAGCGGTGGCTAATCACCATTCTGAAGGAGGTACTTGTTGTGTTATTTGTTAAAGTTGCGGATGTAACCGCAAGTGGGCCATTGGCACCTGAAGATGGAATAATCGAGCTATTGTTTACGCCATCTTTCGAACCTGGTAGGGGAGTGATCCTTTGGATTTTTGGAATCAAAACCTTTGGAGCTCTTGGGAGAGGGCGTTATCAGGCTTTCTCGGTCGACAGTGGTAACGCGAGATCGCTCTTATGGGGCATAGTGTTTTCCAGCGGAACAGTCGAAGTTGGGTTGACTGGATCATTAGTCGACTATCAGGCATACCACCTCCTGATCGAAAGCGGATCTTTGAAGTTTTACAAGACGGTAGGCAGTTTGTTGCTTCTAGAAATAGATTTAACACACTTGTCACCCCAGATCAACAGCTTCAGAGAGATGCTTAAATTGCTGGGTTAGTATTCGCCCCCGCTTAGTCGGGGGCAATTGTGTAGAATAACTTAAATGTATAACACCCTCACAAAAGAAGAAGAAAGAATAATACTTCACAAAGGTACTGAGGCCCCATTCAGCGGAGAACTTCTAAATGAGGCAAGGTCAGGGGTTTATGTTTGTAGAAGGTGCAACTCAGCTCTATATCGCTCCTCAGATAAATTTGACAGTCATTGTGGCTGGCCAAGCTTTGATGATGAGATTCCTGGAGCTGTTGTGCGTCAAACCGATGAGGATGGTAGAAGAACTGAGATAACTTGCGCCAACTGCGGAGGTCACCTTGGGCATGTATTTGAAGGAGAGGGGCTGACTGACAAAAACGTTAGACACTGTGTCAACTCAATGTCATTAAAATTTATTCCAGATGAAAACAAGTAAGGCATATTTTGCAGCAGGTTGTTTTTGGGGAGTTGAATACTACTTTCAAAAACAAAGTGGTGTTCTCTCAACTACTGTTGGTTTTATGGGAGGAAGTTTTGACTCTCCTAGCTATGAGGATGTTTGCAATCTTGAAACAGGTCATGCAGAAGTTGTTGAGGTTGAATTTGATAGCAAAAAGGTAAGTTTCGAAGAGCTGGCCAAACTGTTTTTTGAAATTCATGATTTTGAAGATCCAGGGGGTCAGGGTCCTGATCGGGGGAGCCAATATAGATCAGAAATCTTTGTTGTGGATAGTGCGCAGGAGGAAATCTCAAAATCACTTGTGCAAAAGCTTGTAGGCAGCGGGTATAAAGTTGCAACCAAAATTACAAACGCAGGCAAATTCTGGCAAGCCGAGGATTACCACCAAGACTACTACAGCAAAAATGGTAGTACTCCATATTGCCACTTCAGGAGAAAAATATTTAATTGATATATAATCTTCTTTAACTTAAGTTACCAAAGGAGGGTGCTGTGCTTAAGCTTTCTTGGTTTAAGGTTCTTGTAATCAGGTTTTTTCCTCCACTGGCAGAGGTTTTGGGGAGAAAACTTGAGTTTGATGCAATAAGACTCACAAACGAGGCCTGGTTGAATGTCGTGTGGGGTCAGATTGTAGGAAAGAGGTTGATTGTTACTTATCAGCTAAAAAACACTCATGATTTTTTTGCCTCTTTCTCGTCAGGTGTGTGGGTTTTGGCTGTACCGCAGTCAAGCCGTGCTCAAGTTCTTGATCGCTTGAAAAGTTTCACAAACTTTAGGATGGGATTTGAAAGCATCGGCACAACTGCTTTGACGAGGAATTGCTTTTCTTCATCCAGAGTGTTTAATGTCACCTACTGGGTGGTCGACTAAAGCTCGGCCAACCTCTTGGCTTTGGTGGCAGGTGTTTTTGCCTGCCACAGCCTTTCTAGGAATATTCTTTTTTGAGAGTTGGTCATACTCTCATACTTCTTTCTTTTCTCACTGTTTTTCTTTAAAAATTCGACCAACTCTGAGGTGGGTACTAGATTGTCAGAGTTTGTCAGCTTGTCCCATGAGCCGTCCTTTTTTGCTTCATCTCTGGCCTTTTGCCCAGGGGGAAGGATTAGTCCAAGAGACTCAAGTTTTTGTATCCTTTTTTTGTTGAGTCCACTCCAAACCCCGCCTTTTTTCCTTGGAGCTATGTAGAGTTGGGATTTGCCATCATCTCTTTTTCGAGGAAGACTATCAATCCAGCCAAAGCAGAGGCATTGTTCAACAATTTGATCATAGGTGATGGTACGATTTTCTCCTTTATCAAACACCAACCACACTCCATCTGCTTGGTTGTAGTTTTTCTGTAGCCACTCTCTTAATTCTTTTTCGCTCTCAATATGCACTTTAACTGCAGTTTCTAGTTTGGACATTTGTATATAATATCTTATCTTATGGGTGACAAAGAAAATGAGACTGTGGTTTATTCCAACAACAGTTGGTCAGTCAATAAAAAAATAGATGAGCTGTCATCTAAAATTGACCGCTCTACACCTGTCTCTTATA
>DBDT01000050.1 GCA_002293705.1 Candidatus Woesebacteria bacterium UBA925 | reverse complement strand
AGATGTGTATAAGAGACAGGTAGAGAGTGAGGCAAGCCAATCTCAGTCACCTGTTGACCCAAGCCCAATTGCTCCTCCTCCGCCACCAAGTGCTCCTCCGCCCCCTCCTGCGGCCCAATCAAACGTGGTTTCTGGTGGAAATAAAAGAGGGTTTCCTAAAATTCTCATCGTTTTATTGGTTTTGATACTGGGCATAGCAGGTATATTCTTCTTGGTCACAAGACTAATGTCTGGCGGCTCAGCCACTCAGGCGGCCGAACTTACCTGGTGGGGTCTTTGGGAAGAGGAGGCAACTGTAGCACCAATAATTGCTGACTATCAGGCTCAAAATCCAGGTATAACAGTGAAGTACGTTAAGCAGTCTAAGGAGGACTACAGAGAACGTCTTGCAAGCGCACTAGCATCAGGCCAGGGTCCTGATATCTTTACAATGCACAACAGTTGGGTGCCAATGTTCGCCAATTCGCTTTCCCCTATCCCGTCGTCAGTCATGAGCGCTCAGACTTTTGCTGAAAGGTATTACCCGGTTATGGTTTCAGATTTAACTCGTGGCTCATCAATAGTTGGTCTCCCAACTGGATATGATGGTCTTGGTCTATTTATTAATGATGAGATATTCACCACATATGGCAAAAACCCTCCAACCACCTGGAATCAACTACGTGACTTGGCAACTGAAATGACAATTAATGAGTCGGGGATAATCAAGCAATCTGGGGTAGCACTTGGGAATGCAAAAAATGTCGATCACTGGCAGGAGATAGTAGCGCTTCTTATGATCCAAAATGGAGTGGACTTAAAAGAGCCAACTGGAGATTTGGCTGAGCAGGTAATGACCTTCTATACACAGTTCCAAAACACAGACAAGGTTTGGGACGAAACACTCCCAAGCTCAACAGTAGCATTTGCAGGTGGAAAAGTTGCAATGATTATTGCTCCAAGTTGGAGAGTACATGAGATTAAACAGATCAATCCAAGCCTTAACTTTAGAGTAATTCCAGTTCCACAGCTTGAAAAGCTTAGCCCTGACGAGCCTGATATTACTTATGCCAGCTATTGGGTTAGCTCAGTTGGAAGCAGAAGCAAGTCATCGGCTCAAGCATGGGCATTTGTAAACTTTATTTCATCCCGTGAAACACTTGAGAAGTTGTACGCTCAGGTAAGAAACATAAGAGCATTTGGTCAGCCATATCCACTTGTTGAAATGAGGAACTTGGTTTCAGATGACCCATTTGTTGGAGGCATAATTAGCTATGCTGGAAATGCCAGAAGTTGGTACCTGGCCAGTAGAACATGGGATGGTCAAACAGGTATTAATAGTAAGTTGAGTAAGTATTTTGAAGATGCAATTAATACTCTTACAGTCCGTGCTGGATCATCTCAGCAGGTAAGCTCTGCCTTGGACACTCTCTCTCTTGGAGTCAACCAAGTGCTTTCAGAGTACGGATTAGCAACTCCAATTCCAGTTCCTGTTAACTAACGTGCGACAGTCTCATCAAATCAGTGTTTTGTATCACTCCATATTTTCTTGCAGGCTAACTGGAGCTGATCTTGATAGGTGGCAGGCAGGGCCTGCTCTCAGGCTGGTTAAAAAATTCAGAGAGCCTGATATTGTTGAAAGAAAGGTTGGTGATCAGCAGGCAAAGCTGGAGATAGCAAAGAAGGCAGCCAGGACGATCTCTCGGGTTCCGTTTGTGAAAATGGTTGGGGTTACAGGATCCCTTGCAATGAACTCGGCTCAAGACTGGGCTGATATTGACCTTATGTTGATTGTGAAAAAAGACACCCTTTGGATTAGTAGGCCATTAGTGTATTTGGTGTTAATGCTTGCAGGGTTAAAAACCAGGCAGCCAGAGTCCAAGGAAGAAAAAGATCTGTTGTGTCTTAATGTTTGGGTTGATGAGGGGTCTCTTAGTGTATCCCACAAACGAAGAGACGCTTACACGGCTCATGAAGTGTTGGCAGTTATTCCAGTGTTTGACCAAGGAGGAGTATTTGATAATTGGCTTTCTGCAAACAGCTGGGCAGGTAGTTACTGGCCCAAAGCACAAAAAATCCCTAATGATGAGTATGTGACCCCTAGGGCAAACATGCTTTTAAGTGCATTGAACCACCTGTTTTTTGTAGTTCAATATCTTTACATGCTCCCCAAGCTTTCTGTGGAAACTGTGAGATTAAATGAAGCATATTTTCATCCATTTGATTGGAGTAAAAAGATAGAGCTGAAATTAAAGCAAATGGGTGTAAATACCATTTCTTAAAGCTAATCCGCTACTGTTAAACTGAAACATGGACCACGAACAAAGAGACTATGACTTTGAAGTTAGATTTATAGATTATCAAAATGATATGGAGTCTGAGGGCGAACTTATGCTTTTGGATTTAGACAATGAATTGCCCGAAGAGTTGAGTAAGCACAGATACGACATGCTGAGTGCCGCAGAAGATATTACAGTAAGGGCTAAAAATGATCCCGAATACACACCGACTGTTGAAGAGCTGGAGTTATTCGTAAATGCAATCTCAATAAACACAGCTTGGGGTCGTTCAGGTGACGGCGATTTCATTAAAAAGTGCATGGAAGAAAGGTTGCTAGAAAAAGCAAATGTTGAGGAATCTCCTATTGATGAAGAAATTAGATATGATCATGAAAGCTGTGATGATAGCAACGGGCATGTTTTAAAATATCACTTCAGTAAGTATGTATTAGACAAACTTTCACAAGAACAGAGGAATAATTTGGCTGTTTATATGTCTCAAAGACTTGATGCATCGTTTAAATCAAATCTTCATGAATCAACCGGAAATCCATATCTTAGTCTTCTGTTTTATGACTTGAAGCCAACCGGGGAGGCCTTAAAAACTGTGTGTGCCAATGTGGTTAATCACGTAGAGATGGTTGTTGATGATGTGAGGGATAACTTCCCGGAATACTATGGTTCTTACTACTACTTAAAAGAATTCACTTTATTCCATGCAAATAAAATAATTGATGGACTATTAGATCACCCTCACGACAAGCAATTCAAGATTTTTATGTCTCAGGTTATGGGGGAACGTGGGCTAATTAAGATACTTAACCATTTAAGGAAAAACATGCTTTCCAAAGATCCTGAGTTGTCATCTAAATCAAAAGATCTTTTGCTTTACATGATGGGTGATCTTAAGAACAAAGCTGAGCAGTCTGTCCCTACTGCCGATGCTACAGTTGACGAGTTTTATACATCAGTATTCATCGAACCCGGGGAGTATGCACTTAATGTTGGCTCAAAAGAACAGAGGGTCGGTATGGTCAAGGAAACTCTCGAGAAACACGGGGTTGCTCCAGGATCTCGTATTGCTGAGTTGGCATGTGGAACTGGATGGCTTTCTGCTGGGCTTAGGGAGGGTGGGTATAGTGTAAGCGGTTATGATAAGCACGCCGACATGGTTTACATTGCTAACAACGACTATGGTAATGATCATGAGATTTTGGATTGGAATAATTTTGAGCAAATAAAACAATTTGTAGATAGGTATTGTGC
>DBDT01000051.1:511-3888 GCA_002293705.1 Candidatus Woesebacteria bacterium UBA925 | reverse complement strand
GGTCTACTTGAGAAATAACAGCGTTTGCAACATCTGAAGCTTCAGCTCGAGTTGGTCGAGTGTTTTCAATCATGCTTTCAAGCATTTGAGTAGCCACAATTACTGGCTTTTGCTTTTGTCTACAAAGATTAATTATCTTTTGTTGTATGAGTGGCACTTGTGATGCTGAGGTCTCAATTGCCAAATCACCACGGGCAACCATTATTCCGTCAGAAGCTTCAATGATTTCTTCTATTTTATTTACTGCCTCAGGCTTCTCTACTTTTACAATTATCTTTGAAGGGGAATTTTTAGACTCAATTATCTCCCTGGCTTTTGCCACATGTTCTACGTTTTGAACAAAGGAGAGCGCAATGTATTCAGCACCCATTTCCACTGCAAACTCCAAATCTTCTCTGTCTTTTTCAGTAAAGGCATTTTTTCCAATGTTTGTCTGTGGAAGGTTGATCCCTTTTTTTGTGTCTATCCAGCCATCATTTTTAACCAAAACCTCAATTTCACCACCCTGGCCAACAGACTCAATCTGGCCCTCAACAAGACCGTCATTAAAGTAAATTATCTCCCCAGGCTTTACAAATCCCGCAATATCAAATTGAATCTCGAGTGTTGATTCTTTTTTACCAAAGTACAATGTTACTCTGTCTCCATTTTTAAGCTCATGCCTGCCAATTTCTCCAAATCTTAATTTTGGCCCAGAGAGATCAGCAAGAACAGCCACATGTGCACCCATTTTTTCAGACACTGCGCGAACCATTTCAAATTGAGCCCTCTTTCCTTCGTGGTCTCCATGTGAAAAGTTCAATCTTGCGACATTTAGACCAGCATTTATCATTCTCTCCAATATTTCAGGAGTCGCTGAGGCTGGACCCAAAGTACAGACTATCTTTGTTCTTTTAATATTGTTTTTCATAAAGTTATTGCGGTTCTGCTTCTATGTTGTTTAGTCTTTCTGTAAGTTCTTTGATAAGAGCCTCGTCGTTAATTATCCTTTGCTCAAGATTTTTTACAGTATCTTGTAAAGGCACCTCCACTTGAGAAGATGAGCCCAAAATCAACCTAAAAACCAAAAAAATCACTAAAACAACAAGTGCAACCATTAGAACAAAGAACCCGATTATCGCTGCAATGAAAAATTTCAGATATTTTTTGAGATTTGCCAACTTTGGAGCTGTGTTGCGGTTCAATCTTTCCAAGATAGTTTTAATAATTACTTCTTTCATTCGGGGATTATAGCATCAACAAGGCCATTTAAGCCACTTCAATGATGGTGGTGGCCATGATGAGAGTGCTCGTCACCATCTTCAATCTTTGTCCCAAACTTACCGTAAGCCCAGGCAGAAACGGCAGTGGTTATGGGTACAGCAAGAATAAGTCCTATACTGCCAAGCAATGTTCGCACTATTTCGTCTGCAATCATTTCGTAATTTAGAACAACTGAAAAATTCTGACCGCTGTTGGTAAAAAGTACCAAAAGCGGCAATGATGATCCCGCAAACACAAGAATTAGAGTGTTTACAAGCGAGGAAATATGATCCCTACCAACCCTCATTGCCCTTATGAATAAATCAACAGATGTAAGTTTTTTGTTTGCTCTTTTAAGCTCTAAAACAATACTTGCTTGCGCGGTAGTAATATCATCCAATATTCCTAAAAGAGATATTATTATTCCAGCCAAAAGAAGTCCTTTGATATTTATCCTCTCCCCCAACTCACCCTGCAAGAAAGCTGCCTCTTCTGAGGCAAATCCACTAAGTCGCGTGAAATCAATTGACCAGCTGCTTAATAGTGCAACAAAAAACAGTGTGACCAAAGTGCCCACAACTGCAGAGTGAGTCTTGATTGAGACTCCATGAGAAAGATAGAAGGTTAAAGGAATAATAAAAACAGATGCCAAAAGAGCCACAAAAATAGGGTTGGCTCCAGACAACAACATCGGCAAAACCATAAAAAAGATAATTAAAAATGTGACACCCATTGCCAGAAGCGACATCGCGCCTCTCCTACCACCGACGACAATGGCCAGTATTGCAAAAGACAAAAACAATGCAGTTAGTTGAGGCCTGCGAACAAAATCAACAATAACCACAGAGTCACCATCAATATCCAAAAGTACCCTGTCACCAGTTTCAAAAAATGGATTATTGGCCAACAGTTCTTTGTCTTGATTAACCAAATACTCTCTACCCTCAAGATCACCTGAAAGAACAACCACTTTAACCCTTTGGCTCTCAACATTTCTACTTTCCGGCTCAAGAACTTGTTCAACAACACCAACCACCCTTGCCTCTACTAGCTGATTTTTTGCCAAAACTGTCAATGGAGAGGCAAAGGTGAGGGTTAAAAATAGCAGTAATAGGTAAAGATGCTTCATTGCTGTAGTATACTTAGTCTCACATGAAGATAACAAAAAAGCCAATACTTGTGGGTCTTTTTTCTTTATTTCTAATTGGTCTTACAACTTTATTCACACTCTATTCAACAATTGGTGGCAGTGTAGCGCAGATTGTGGTCACTGCCCCTCCTGCTGCAACATCCACACCTTTTGTGCCCACACCCGCCCCTGATCCTGACGCAGCTTTTGGCGTTCTTCTTCTTGGTTTTCGAGGTGATGGAAGCAAAGGTGGATACTTAAGCGACACCATGATGGTCGGCTTGGTGGAGCCTAAGAAACAATCGATTAGTTTGATTTCCATACCTAGAGATTTGTGGGTCAAACTCCCAATCTCTGACAACGAGGAAAGGTATTTTAAAATTAATCACGCATTTGCTGTTGGTGTTGATAATAAACTATTCCCAAACAAACTACCCCAATATCAAGGTCCAGGCGGAGGTGGCCAGTTAGCAAAAAAAATAGTCGAAGAGGCAACTGGTCTTAACATCCCCTATTTTGTGGCAGTTAACTTCAATGGATTCACTAAAACAATAGACACCTTGGGAGGCATTGACGTAAATGTAACTAGAGCATTTGAAGACAAGTATTTTCCAATTGCTGGAATGGAAGATGATAGCTGTGGAAAAAGTGAGTCTGAAATGAAAGCTCTTGAGGCCACAATCTCAGGATACTTATTAGAGCAACAATATGGCTGCAGATTTGAAATACTTACTTTTCCACAAGGCAAAGTCACCATGGATGGAAACACTGCTTTAAAATACGCACGAAGCAGGCACTCAGAAACAGATGGGAATGATTTTGCCAGAAGTGAGAGGCAAAAACAGGTAATGTTGGCAGTCAGAGATAAAGTGGTAAACATAGGATTTGTAACCCGAGCTCTGCCATTTATTCAGTCCCTGGGCGGTAGCGTCTGGACAGATATAGACTCAGGGGTAATTGCCTCTTTTATGCCAAGATTCCAAGAATTTAGGCCTGTCTCTTATAC
>DBDT01000051.1:0-242 GCA_002293705.1 Candidatus Woesebacteria bacterium UBA925 | reverse complement strand
GCCAAGATTCCAAGAATTTAGGCAGTACAGTGTGCGATCAATAAACATATCAACCGCCAATGCTTTGGTTGAAAGCAGGTCAAACGACAGACAGTACATCTTAATTCCAAAAACTGGGATAGATAATTACCAAAGTATTAAGGATTTTCTTCAGAGTGAGATCAACAAATGAGTCGACATTTTGCAATTATTTTGGTGGCAACTGGCTCTTTGGTTTTTTTCTTAATTGGAATACTTATATC
>DBDT01000054.1:13491-14277 GCA_002293705.1 Candidatus Woesebacteria bacterium UBA925 | reverse complement strand
AGATGTGTATAAGAGACAGACCCTTACATTTGACAACTTAGATTTTGTAGATCTTGGTGCAATCACCCATGGAACAACAGCTGCTCAAGGATTAAGGCTCCCACAAGCCACCAGCTTCAGCAATCCAGTCTCAGGTGAAGGTTACCTAGCTTGGGACAGCGACGACAATGCACTATTTGCCTACAACGGATCCGCATGGGTAAATGTATCCGGTGCATCAACAACACTTCAGCAAGCCTACGACAATGACGTAGATGGCTCAGATGTAACAATCTCGCTAAATGCAACAGACGGAAGCTTAATTGTTGCCCCAATCGCAGGAACCAGCTTCCAGATAAACCAGGCAACATCTGCCCCAACAACAGACATATTTAGACTTTCAAACTCTGGTCTTGGAACAACAACTGACGGAGTAGATGGCATGTTTTTGGAGTTTGTAACCGGAGATGGTACAAACCCAACAAACAACGGTCTTAATATTGCTCTAACTTCTGGAGGGACAGCTGCAGGAGATGTGTTAAATGGTATCAATCTATCTCTAACTGGAACATCTGGCACAGAGAGAGCCATAAACATCGGTAGCGGCTTTGACATAGGTATTGCCATAAGCTCTGCAATTGGAAATGAGGCACTTGAGTTAACAAGCGTATCTGGTATTAGAACAGTCCCACTAATAGATATCAATGAAAACAATACCTCAGGCACTGTCCCCTCAATCCAGTGGGATTCAGCAATGACAAGAGGTGGTCTATTGGATGCAAATCTAACCGGAGCACTTGGTACTGA
>DBDT01000054.1:12881-13165 GCA_002293705.1 Candidatus Woesebacteria bacterium UBA925 | reverse complement strand
TTAATTGACATCACAACAGCCACTGCAGCTTCAAGCGGAAACTTGATTGATTTGAATTTCGGAAACATTGCTGACACTGGGGATGCGATCAATATATCAATGGGAGCAGCTGCTGTTGGTGCGCAAGGATTAGTATTAAGTACTTCAGCTGGTATTAGAACACAATCAGCAATACAAATAACTGAAAACAATACAACTGGGACTGTTGCATCATTTAATTACACCTCAGCAAACACTAGAGGAGGTTTTGGTGACTGGAACCTAACCGGAGCACTTGGTACTGA
>DBDT01000054.1:0-12592 GCA_002293705.1 Candidatus Woesebacteria bacterium UBA925 | reverse complement strand
TTAATTGACATCACAACAGCCACAGCAGCATCAAGCGGAAACTTGATTGATTTGAATTTCGGTGCTGTTGCAGACACCGGTGATGCGATAAACATCGCCCTTGGAGCAACAGCAGTTGGATCACAAGCATTTGTTGCAACCAACACCTCATCAGTTAGGACACAATCAATGATTCAAGTTGATGACAACAATACAACTGGAACTGTTGCCACTTTTGATCTAAACGTAGCATCAACCAGAGGTGGACTGTTTGATATTGACACCTCAGGTGCATTTGGAACCGAGAACTTGATCGACATAACAACCGGAGCCCAAGCATGGACGAGTAACATTATTGATGTGAATGTAGGTGCTGGTGCAGCAACAGGAGACGTTATCAACATCGCCCTTGGAGCAACAGCGGTTGGATCACAAGCATTTGTTGCAACCAACACCTCATCAGTTAGGACACAATCAATGATTCAAGTTGATGACAACAATACAACTGGAACTGTTGCCACCTTTGATCTAAACGGAGCTTCAACCAGAGGTGGATTGTTTGACATCGACTGGTCAGGAGCACTTACAACTGAAAACTTGATCGATATTGACGCCAACTCAATTGCCACCGCTTCCCTTCTCGATCTAACAGCCAACGGTCTTACAACAGGCAGCGCAATTGCAGCAGCCTCCTCGGGAACAATTGCAACAGGCGGAGAGCTATTAAGCTTGTCTGCAACCGGTATAACCACTGGAAGAATAATTGATGTTTCTTCAGCTGCAAATACATTGACCAGCGGACAACTTGTAAACATTGCAACATCAGCAACATCAATCACAGGTAGCTCAACCACTGGATCTTTGATCAATCTATCTGCAACAGGAGTTATGACTGGCTCTTTTTCTGGAAACCTTGGATACCTAGAATGGGCACCAGGATCAGCCGCAACAGCTGCTGGCAACCTACTCACCATCAATATCGGTGCAAATGGAACCACATCTGGTGATTTATTCCAGGTACAAGACGCATCTTCAGACTTGTTTGCTGTAAATGAGGGCCAGATCACATCAGCAATTCCACATCAATTCACAGCAGCTGGAGACATCGCTGCAGCTTACGACCTACAATTCACCAACCAAACCGCAAGCTTTATCAAAAGCAATGCCCCTCTAACAATCGAGGCAGGCGAAAGCTTTGAAAACAATAACTTGACCCTACAAACATATGGAACAGGAGCAGTAATTGTTGATAGAAAGTTTGCTCTTGATACACAAAACACACTAGCTGTTAATGACACCACCCCATCAGTTGCTGCTGGCAACAGCTTCATCACTGCAAACTCATCTGCCACTGTTATCTCCACCTTCGATGAAGGAACTGCAGGCCAAATCCTGTTTGTTGAAATAAATGATGCAAACACTGACTTTGATTGCACCGCATCAGGAATAAACTGTGGATCAGCCGATATCACTATCCCTGCTGCAGGAGACCTATTCTCTTTCATCTTTGATGGAACAACTTGGAACATGATTGGATGGATGGATGCCTCAAACAGCTACAACAGCGCAGGTGGAGCTGACGTTGCTGAAATGTATGTTGGAACAAATGAAATGCAACCTGGAGATGTGGTGAGTATCGATGAAAGTCAAAACATCAGAATTGAAAAATCAACAGCATCTGATGGACAAAGAGTAATTGGTGTCATCTCAACCAATCCAGGACTCACACTCAATGACGAAGACGGTCCAGCTGATCTAGCAATCAAGCCAGTAGCACTAGTTGGACGAGTCCCAGTTAGAATCAGTGCAGGGTCTGATGCAATCCAACCTGGAGATCTTCTTGGAGCTTCAAGTGAACTTGGAAAAGCTCAAAAAGTAACAGGTGGATTCATCATTGGACGCGCACTTGAAAGCTGGGTTCCAGGAAGTGGACAGGAAACAATTAAGGTATTTGTTAACCCAATCTACATTGCAGAAAGTGGAATAGCTGGATACGAAAGCCTTGATGCTCGCCTAGCAATAGTTGAAGGTAGATTCTCAGTAAACGATGAAGGTCAAGATGTTTTTGCAATTGACGTTGTTCAAACTGACGAACTTACAGTTCTAGGACAAAGTGTCCTATCAGACACAGTAATCAATGGTGACCTAAACATTGGTACTCTACAGATCTCAAGCTCAGACAATAGCATTGACTCAGTAGGTACACTTAAAATTCAAAGTCTAGCTCTTGGGGATATAGAAATAATGAATGGACTTGTTACAATTGATACCGAGGGTAATGTAGTGGTGAACACAATAACTGCACAAAAGTATCAAGTGGCTGGTGCATCCGCTGGAAGCTCAACTTTGCCAGCTGGTAGTACCCAAATTATTATCACTAACCCTGTTGTAACTGCTAATTCAATGATATTCGTAACACCAAAAACCGTCACATCCAGACAGCTTGTAGTCACAGAAAAGATAGATGGTGTTTCATTCAAAGTAGAGGTCTCATCATCCTCTTCAACAGATATTGAGTTTGATTGGTGGATAGTTGAAAGGACACCATGAAAAATAAAAAGCATAGAAAAGTCAGGGTTAGGACAATTGTCTCTCTTGTATTGATTGTTTTGTTTCTTCCACTTGTTTTGTTTTCAATATTTAAGCCATCAGGGAGCGCTGAAGCAGCATGGTTTAATGATTCGTGGGTATACAGACAAAGATTTAGCTTTACTCACAATGCCGCCCTAACAGAACGAAGGGTTTCAGTTACAGTAAACACTTCAACCTTGGTTACTGCTGGAAAAATGCAATCAGATTGTGACGATGCTAGGTTTACCGACACAAATGGAGCAATACTAAGATATCAACTAGTGTCAGGGTGCAACACCTCATCTACTTCGTTTGATATTCTTTTTCCCACCATTATTAATGGATTAAATGAGGCATATATATACTACGGTAACACAACGTCTCAAAGTAGGTCTGAAGATATATCAACATATACTTCCCTATCACCGTCAGGTGGGGCCGCTTCGCTTAGTTCTGAAGAAAAAGGCACAGCTGCAAATGTTTACTATAGATTTAACGAACTTGCCGACAATCGATGCACCGGAGGAACCAATGATGTGTGTGACTCAAATGGCTCTCAAGTAGATGGTGCAATTTCCGGCGGAGCAACTTGGAGAGGAAGTTCGTTTTGTGTAAGCGAAGGCTGCTTACTGTTTGATGGGTCAGATGATGTGGTTACTGTCAGCCAAAACAGTCGAATAAATCTGTCAGATCAACTTGCAGGAGCATTCACCATTTCTGCATGGATTAGGCCAAATGGTGCTGGAGAGGGCTCAACTGGTCAAATATTTCAAAAGGGCACCAACAATTTTTTCAGAGTTGGCAATCTTTCGTCTGGTGTTCTTGATCTTGTCGCATCTGTCGATCTGGCAACTTCTGATGCAACATTAACCGTCACAGGAGCAATCCCCAACAATCAATGGAGCTTTGTCTCTGTCTCCTATACTGATGATGCCGATGATGAAATTTCAATTTGGGTTAACGGAAGATTGGTCGGGACTTCTACCAACGGGTCAGGTTCCCCAGCCACTGACACAAACAGTCTATTAATAGGTGGCACAACAACCAGTAACTTCCAAGGATTTATAGATGAATTTAAAGTATTCCCTGTTGAAAGGACTACTGCCCAACAAAGATTGGATTATCAAAATAGCGGAAGCGCTGACGGAGCATCAGTTCAAATTGGTGCAAGTAACAACACATCTTCACTAAGCAGTGGATTGATTGGCTATTGGAACATGGATGAAAACAGCTGGAGCAATAACTGTTCAACCGGATCAGTCCTCGATAGTTCAGGCAACGGAAATAATGGAAGGGCCTGTCCAAACACAACTGGTCCAACAGGTGGCGCCAACGGAGTGTTTGGCCACGCGGGTAGTTTTGATGATACAAATGACTACATTGACGTAACCACCATAAGCTTTAATCCTGCCAACTCATTCACCATAGCCGCCTGGGTATATCCAACAAGCAGTGCAAGCTCAAACATTATCGTTGGAATTAGTACCGGTAACGACTTTAACTTTACTGTTGAGACGAATGGTAGCCTGTCAGTATATAATGGTGTTAGCAGTAGCTCCACCGCAGCCAGCCAAGTACCTCAAAACACATGGTCGCACGTCATGGTTTCATATGACCAGACAACTCTAATACCTAGATTTTTCGTAAACGGAAATGAAGTTACAAACTCCAGCTCCACCCTGACATTCACAGGAGCATTAACAAGTTTTCATATTGGCAGGTACTTCACTTCTTACTTCAGTGGAAGAATGGATGAAGTTAGAGTCTACACCCGCCCCCTCTCCCCAATTGAGGCAAAATCGCTTAGCTTGTGGACGCCAGGACCTGTTGGGTATTGGGATTTAGATGAAAACACAGGAACAAGCAGTGTTTATGACAAGTCTGGAAACACTGCAACACTTTCTATGGTGGGATCGATGACATCTGACGACTGGATCAAAGGTAAATACGGTTCAGCACTAGATCTTGATGGGTCCGACGATCAACTAACCACAGGACTACTAGACAATGACAATTTAGATATGGGTACAAGTAGTTTCACAATTTCTATGTGGCTTATAAGAGATACGGCCACAACAATGGATGGAATCATGCATAAGCGTTTGGAAGGTTATGGGACAACCTGCGCAAGTTCAAACAATACTGGCTATCAATTGGTGATTTACGACACTGACGAACTCTCTGTATCAATCTGTGACGGCACTAACGGCTGGGAAATGTATGCCAACAATCCAATCACAACAGGTGTTTGGACACATGTAAGTGCAGTTGTTGATAGATCCAATCTGTCAAACAGCAGGCTCTATCTTAATGGTGTTCCCCTCTCTGATACAAAGATAAATGATGGATCCAACCCACCAATCACTGGCAACATTTCCAACACAAACCCCTACGAAATTGGCAATTCAGGAGGTGGAGGCGGACTAGACAATACTGATCCATACGATGGTAAGCTCGACGATGTTAGGGTTTACAAATATGCTCGCACAAAACAGCAAGTTATTGAGGACATGAATGCTGGACACCCAGCAGGAGGTAGCCCTATTGGTTCACAAACAATATATTGGCAATTCGACGACATGAGAGGAACAACTGCAAACAACAAAGTTTCTGGTGGAACAAATGGAACACTAACCTCAATCGCATCTCCTGCAACCTCAACTTCCGGCTGGACCGCAAGTGGTAGGGCAAATTCAGCAATCAGATTTGATGGAACTGACGATAAAGTAATAATTGCAACTGCATCAGATTCAGAAGTTGATTACAACGGATCAGAGCAGTTCACGGCCTGCGCATGGGTCTACCCCACAACGATGGCAGGCTCTTCTGAGTTGGATGCAATCATCACCAAATGGGACACAACAAGCACTCTTAGAGGTTACAGACTGGTTCTCACCAATGATGACGCTGACACTACTGGCAATTTTAGGGCTGAAATTTACGATGAGTCGGCCGACCAAACAATATCTGTTGCAAGCAGCACTGATTCAGTAAGCACCAACAACTGGCATCATGTGTGCATGCTATTTAACGGTGGTACTACTGGAGCAGCTGGGGACTTGACACTATTTGTCAATGGTAGAAATGCAGGGTCAAACACAGTAAATGCTTCATTCCTAGGTCTTGAAGACGTTGCTGCAGATTTCACTGTTGGAGACTACGATGCAACTGATGCTGCAGCTGCAAACACTGGATTTACAGGAATAATTGATGATGTCCAAGTGTATTCAGGGCTTTTGACAACTGAGCAAGTACTACTAGTTAGAAATGGTAACTCAGCTTTAAATGTGTCAACAACAAGCGACACTGAGGCCTCCCAAGTAGTAGATGGCGCAGGCGGTGCACCTGTTGGATATTGGAATTTTGATGATGCAATTGGCTCAACCACCCTTCTTGATAGGAGTGGACAAGATAATGATGGGACGATTAGGGCGCAGATGAGATTCACAACTGGAAAATATGGCGGGGGTATGTACTTTAACGGGTCAGCAAACAACACTGCAACAACAGGAGTATATCTTGAAGACAACACATATGACTCTTTGACCCAAGGGACAATTAGTTTTTGGTTTAAGCCAGACGACTTAGCCGCTGGAGATGATTTTCAAACCATATTTGGTGTGGCTGAACAAGGAGCCATAGCCAACAACCTACTCGCCATCAGCTTTTTAGAAAACACAAATGAAATTGAATACTATATTGGAGATGCTTCAGGTGGCTGCAACATAACCGCCACCTTCCCGGTCACCAACACAACCTCATGGAATCACCTTGTTGCGACAACAAATTCATCAGGAAATGTATTTTACTTAAATGGAGTAAGGCAATCACCAAGTTATTCAGCAGGGTCAAGCTCAAGCACTTGCTTCATTGACGATGTTTCTGAAAACACGACAAACTATACAATTGGTTGCTACAGTAACGGTGCTGGAAGCTGCTCTGCTACAGCGCTTTACGAAGGAGTAACAGACGAACTAAAGGTATTCAATTACGCTCTCACCCAGTCACAAGCTGTGTATGAATACAACAGAGGCAAACCAGTTGCACATTGGAAACTAGATGAGTGCCAAGGAACAACAGCTTTCGATTCATCAGGAAACGGGCTTAACGGAACAATTAATCCGGGCGCATCAGGAAACACAGCAGCTGGAACTTGTAATTCAGGGACAAGTACCCACATGTGGAACGATGGAACTAGTGGAAAATTCAACTCAAGCCTAGGCTTTGACGGGACTGATGATAATGTGACAATTGCCGACAACGCTTTGTTTGACTTCACCACCAACATGACAATTTCAGCATGGGTATACATGCCCTCCCTGATAGATTCAGAACAACACATTGTTTCAAACAACAACCACAGCACAAACACTGGCTATGCACTCATGTATAGGGATAATGCCAATGGTTTTGTGTTTAGAGCATACAGCTCAGGCGGGGCAAACAATGCAAGCTGCGCTCGAACATATCTAACAAATACCTGGTATCATGTCGTGGGCACCTACGACGGCTCAAACCAAAGAATTTATGTCAATGGAGCGCTATGCAACACACTTTCTAATACAAATAGTATTCCAGCTTCAAGCGAGAGCATGAGGATTGGAAACGACAACACACTCGGCTCGTCATATTTTACTGGTCAAATTGATGACGTAAGATTGTACAACTACCCTCTCTCGGCAGCCCAAGTAAGAATTCTACACAACGACTCATCCTCGGTAAGGTTTGGACCATCAAGTGGACAGCCATAAAGCTGGGTAATTCGGCTTGTAAGTTTATTGAAGTGACAGCTAGCTGGTCTAGCTAACTTAAAATCAAAGTGAGCGCTCTTCTTCTCCGTAGATCAGCACATCTTCAGCGCTAATGTAGTTAAATAGCTCATCAGGCTTAAACATCAAAGATATTTCTTTGTTTGCAGATTCAACACTATCACTGGCATGAATTAAGTTCTGCTGACCACTCATACCAAAGTCTCCTCGAATGGATCCAGCCTCAGCTTCTCTACCTTTAGTAGTACCGACAATCTTCCTTACTGCTGCAATTGCCTCCACTCCCTCCCAAACCATTGCAACAATTGGAGTCCAACTCATATATTTTTTAAGTTCAGGGAAAAATGGTTTTTCTTTGTGGTGCACATACCAGGTATCCAAGATTTCATCATTTAGTTGAATCATTTTTACTCCAACCAGTTTAAGACCTTTTCTCTCAAACCTGTGCATAATTTGACCAACCAACCCCCTTTGAAGTCCGTCCGGCTTAATAAGTACAACTGTTTTTTCCATAGCCCAATCTTACACTAGTAGCTGTAGCCACTCAATAGAGTTTCCATCTGAGATTCAATTGATTTAAGTGGAGAAATCACTGATGCATAGACTCTTCTTTCAAACATCCGCTTTGCAGCAGATCTTACTTCATCTATGGTAACTTTGTCATACTTGGCCATCTCCTCTTGGGGTGTTTCAAGCTTATTTAAAAGAAGCAGGTCGTGAGCAAAGTAAGTCTCTACCTCAGCTGTATCTTCCAGAGACAGCGCCAGGTGTCCCTTTAAATATTCTTTTGCCTTGCCAAGCTCAGACTCTGTTATTGGCTTTTCTCCAGAGGAGACTTGTCCATACATGGATAGAAGCACCTTCACACTCTCTAAAGTATTTTTAGGATCAACACCCATATATGTCCCCACACTACCTGTTTCCACAAGACGATCTGTATTGGTTCTAACTGTATAAGCCAAACCTCTTTTTTCTCTAATTTCACTAAAGGCGCGACTACTCATACCACCACCAACAATGGTTGCAACCAGCTCTTCAGCATAAAGATGTTCAGAATCACTATTTTCTCCCAAAAAACCGACAACTACATGAGACTGTTCAATTGGCTTTTGCACAACTGACAAGAACTTCTCTCCTATCATTTGGTCAAATTTTGGAAGATCTGAGCCCGAATTGTTTACTTCTCCAAAGTATTTCTCGGCAATACTCAGCGCAGTCGAATCGTCAACACCTCCTGCAATTGATATCAACATTCGACCCGTATGGTAGTTTGATTTCATAAATTGCTCGAAATCAGTCTTTGTTACCGAGCTTACCGTATCTTTTTCACCAATGATTGATCTGCCGTGTGCCTTGTTCCCATAAACTAGTGACTCAAAAATCTCCCAAGACTTGATCCTGGGCAGGTCTTCATACATCTTCATCTCCTCGATGATCACACCTTTTTCCATCTCAATTTCTTTTTCATCAAGTTTTGGAGTTAAAACCATGTCAGACAGAACATCAGCTACTATACTCAGGTTATCTGCTCTACTTTTTGCATAATAAGTGGTGTATTCCTTGTTTGTTTCTGCATTAAACTGTGCACCTATGCTATCCAGTGCCTCTGAAACTGCTTGAGCAGACGTGTACTTTTTACCCCCTTTAAATACTATATGTTCGAAAAAATGGCTAATACCCAACTTAGAATCATCCTCGTTTTTTGAACCTTGGTCCACCCAAATGGCCATGGTTGCAGAGCTCATCCTTGGCATATAGGTATTTAACAGCCTTAATCCATTGTTTAACTTTTGAATTGTTGGTTTCATGATTGGGTTAACTACATTTTATCTGGAACTTTAATTCCTAAAAGATTAAGTCCATCTTCAACAATATCTCCAACATTCTTTACGATGCTCAAAAGCTCTCGCTCGTTATCAGACCCAATGATACGGTTTTGATCATAAAAAGAGTTGAATTCAGTGGCTAGCTGGAATAGATAACCAGCAAGAAGTGAGGGTGAATAGCTTAAGGCAGATCTTAAGATGATATCAGGGTACCTTATCATTAAACGTACCAAATTGCTTTCTATAAGCGACTCATCAGTAGGAGCTTCTGGGTTTTTATCAGTTTTACCAAGAATTGATCTGGACCTAACTACTGTATAAAGCATATAGGGACCACTGTTACCTTTCATGGAGAGAATTTCATCCCAATCAAAGACAATGTCAGTGATTGGATCTCTTTTAAGATCACTCCACTTAATGGCCGAGATGGCAATCTGGTTTCTCCAAGTTATCCTGTCACCATCATCTCTTGCCCCATCGTAATCTGTTAACTGGACAGCCTCTTTAGCAAGTGAGGCCGCTTTAGCCTCAGCCTCTCTTAACACATCGTCAAGAAAAATTACTGTCCCTTTTCTAGTAGACATTTTTCCTTCTGGGAGTCTGTAGTGGCCATGGGCAATATGAATTCTTTGCCCATCTTTGACCCAACCAAGCACCTTTTCAACCTCGTAAAGCTGTTTAAAGTAAAGGCTCTGTTCCACACCAACCTCATTGATTATCAATGTGTCAGGACCATAATTATCAAGTCTCCACCGATCAGCAGCAAGATCACGAGTGGCATATAGAGTGCTTCCATCTTTTTTAAGTATCATTAAAGGTGGGTATTTTTCATTTTCAAACTCTACAATTTGTGCCCCTTCTTCGCCAATTTTCAATATGCCTTTTTCTTTCAAAATCTCTAAAACTTTAGGTATCTTGTCTTCATAAAATTGCTCTCCATATTCAGTATCAAATTCAACACCCAGCTCTGAATAGTGACTTGCAAACTCCCTCTTAGACACCTCCACACAAAAACTCCATATCTCGCGAGCTTTTTGCTCTCCTCTTTCAAGATCTGAGAACCTTGCTCTCGCCATATCAGATAAAGTTGGGTCACCCTCCTCTTCTGCGTGAAACTTAACATAAAGATCCAGAAGTAGCTTAATTGGGTTTTGTGATCTTCGTATTTCATCAATATTGCCCCATTTCCCAATGGCCACAATTAGTTTTCCAAATTGAGTCCCCCAATCACCTAAGTGGTTGTCACGAGTCACACTCCAACCTATTTTCATGAGCAAATTAGCAATAGCTGCACCAATAATTGTTGATCGAAGGTGTCCAATTGAAAATGGCTTGGCAATATTGGGTGAGCTGAACTCAACTATTGCTTTTTTTGGCGTAGGGTCCAAAGTCGGCTCTAGGCTGTCTGAAAGAAGCTTAGCTAGGACATTTTTATTGAATCTAAAGTTAACAAATCCAGGCTTAACCGGCTCAATTGTTTCAAAGTAAGTTGAGACCTCACCATCCGCCTGAAGCTTGATTGCCATCTCGGCGGCCAGCTCCATTGGACTTGCCCCAATTGACTTGGCCTGTCTCATTGCATAGTTAGTGGTTAAATCCCCATGCTCTAGATTTTGACAATACTCAAGAAACACTTGATCAGCTTGAACACCTAACGATTTTGCAATTAATAATCTCAACTTATTGAGGGTTATTTTTTCATTCATGCCCAATTCTAGCACGAACTCACCTATCTGACCCTGGTTAGCCTGTTGCCGTCCGAGACGTAAACAATCTCACCATCATGGTCTGTGCGTGCAACCTCAACACCAAACTCTGTTAACATTTCAAGCACCTCTTTGTGAGGATGGCCATGTTGATTTTTGATCCCACATGAAATTGCTGCCTTTACAGGCTTGGTTTTTTGTAAAAAATCCTCAGTAAGACCATTCCTACTTCCATGATGAGGTACTTTCAACAAATCTACTTTTTGAATACGACCCATTTGCAATAGTTTTTGAGATGTCTCAGGATCAAGATCACCTGTTAAAAGGATGGAGTTGTCACCAAAAGTGAACAGTGTGACTATGGATAGCATGTTTGGATCAGAAGAAAAACCCTTCAGCTGCTTACTGGTTTTGGTTGTTGATACCACAAAACCATCAAGCAACCCAGATATGATTGGTCCAAATTTTGGAGCCTCAATATCAATAGACGACAAAGAAAGTTTGTTTTCAAACATTCTATATTCAGGGGTTAGCTCGCCAGAAACAGGGTTTGCAATTAGTCTTTTAACTTTATAGCGATCAACAACATCCATTAACCCACCAAAATGATCCAGCTGGGGATGGGTTAGGACCACAAGTTCAATCTCTCTATCAAAAATTGACATGTGTCTACCCAGACAAAGAAGGACAGAATTGTCTGGGCCACCATCAATTAGGGCCTGCCAGTTACCTATTGAAACTAAAATTGCATCCCCTTGTCCCACATCACAAATAACAACTTTCAAAAGAGATTTTGAAGGGAGCGAAAATACATATATAAACAACAGTGATATAAAAAAGGAGGTAATCCAAAACACCCTCATAATCCAATTACAAAGTTAAACCAACTAGTAAATGGTAATGCTAGATAGTAAATCGCAGATGATAATTGAGAGCTGACAAAATAGGTTGCACTCCCAAATAGGCCAACTATAAAGATAAACGGAGTCACCCACACCACTAGCAGGTTGTAGATTACCGATAATGGTTGAAAGTTTTTGAAGTAAAAAATAATGATGGGAGCTGTGGCTATTTGGGCAGAAAGAGTGGTAGATGCGGGCAATCTTAAAAACTCAGGCAGAGCACTCATTCTTTTGGAAATTATTGGAGCTAGATATATTAGACCCCATGTTGCACTAGCAGAAAGAAGGAAGCTGATGTCGCCAATCCAATGTGGAAAAAGTATGAGACAGAAAACTATTGCAAGAAACAAAACTCTCAAAGTTGAACTTGGCTTTCCAAAAATCTGAGCCAGAAAAACCAAACCAACCATCACCCCTGCCCTCACAATTGGAGGTCCAAAGCCCGAAAAAAGCATGTACGCAAATATTGAAACAGAAATTATCAAAAGGAGAAATTTTCTCTTTACTTTTCCCACAAAAACAAAATTCACCACAGAAAGCACTAGGGCAATGTTTCCACCGGATGCAACAACTACATGAGATAACCCCACCTCCTTCAACCTTTCATCAAACACCTCCACTGAAGGTCTAGCCCCAAGGAACACCCCAGATACCAAGGAGGCATGTGGTTCATGCAAAGAAGATCTTATGTTTTCAATTAGTTTTGACCTAATCTTTGCAACAGCACCCGGATCTTTTTCAAAGTTAACACTATCTGCCTGCAAAAATCCTTCAGAATAAACTCCAGTGACCTTAATCATTTGTCCATACTCTATAGTTACTGTCTCTTATACACATCT
>DBDT01000046.1 GCA_002293705.1 Candidatus Woesebacteria bacterium UBA925 | reverse complement strand
AGATGTGTATAAGAGACAGCAGCCTGGTCTTCTTTGAGAGTTGAACTAATGGTGTATTTGCCTGCATCTTGTCTCAAGGCGCTCACAAAGGTGCCATGGAATATGTTTATCTCATCATAGGCTGCAAGGTGACTAACAATTGGCCCCAACAATGCCCCAGGCGCATTTAAATCAGGCAAGTCGAACTTAGTGAAAGGCCTGTTGGGAAACCTAGACTTAAACATCGAGACCCCTACACTGCCGATAATTGCCACTTCGTATTCAGATCCAGTAACAAACTCTGAAAACTTATCAAAAACCTGGGAAGTTATCGCACCAAACAATCCTTGGTTGGCAGAAAAAAGGACTGCTGCTTTTTTACCGTTATGTGCTAAAAAAGTAAGGCCTTTTTTCTCCCCTTTTCTCTTTCTGCGATAAATGAACTGATACTCTTTTCTAGCCAAAAGAAATACTTCTTCAAGCAGGTTCATGTAGTTTTTTTCAGACACAACATCATCTCTAATTGACTGTATTTTTCGAAATGCAAGTTCACTAAAGGCGACAGTTATGTCGTGTAGTAAATGCATTTGAGAGATTTCCTCTTTGATTAATTTACTTGCCATTTTAGGATGTAAAAATTCTTCTTATCTCGCTTAAATGCACCTTGCCAACAAGCTCTTCAAAGTTTTTCGATGATTCAATGTAGCTATTAATTGTTGGTATTACCTGTTGAGAGGCCGAGGATGAAACTATCTTGTCCATATACATTGGCACCTTGTCCACCGACAAACTAGATAAGTCGCCAGCCCAAAGTAGACATATTGCTGCAACAAGTGTTTGAAATGGGATTATTTTTCCAGGCGATTGATTTAGCATTACGGTAAGCACTGACCCCTTTGCAAGAATTTGCTGCAAAGAACTTGATGCTTCGGCCCCAAAGTGTGCAAAGTCACGCGACTTTTGATAAAGGCCCATGAATGTGGTCACTTTCCTTGACATGTCTTGTATTGCTGGTCTATGAGTTTGGTGACCTACTCTAGTAACCGACAAAAAGGGGTCTATGGCTGGCCTATGACCAGAGTCCCTTAGATTTGAGTCAAAGTATATATGGCCATCAGTCATTGACATTAGATTGGTTGTAATAAACCCAGTGATATCTGAGTTGGTTGATTGAGCCACCGGCAAACAAGTAATTGATGATTCCGAGCCATTTTTATTCTTAAATACTCCCGACCTCTCCATCAATCTTGCGTGCATGTAAAACATATCACCAGGATATGAAGACCTTCCAGGAAACTTTTTGAGCTTAAGTGAAACTTCGCGATAGTACTGGGCATGCGCAGACAAATCATCCATGATTACTAAAACATTTTTACCTTTCGCAGCTTCACTTTCTGCATATGATAGGGCCAGATGGGGAGTGTAAATTACACTTCCAGCTGGATCTGTGCCCAAGGAGGCCAGAAGGCACACCTTGCTGGCTATATTGTTTTTTTCAAAGTATGCCCATGTTTCATTTATTTCAACAGATCTTTTTGCCACCATTGCATAAATGCACAAGTTTCCAGAATTAGCTGCAGATATAACCACGTCTCTTAAAAACTGCGTTTTACCTGTTTTTCTGTCACCGATTATTAACTCTCTTTGCCCATATGCAATTGGAACAATCAGATCAACCATGCCAATCCCTGTTAATAGTGGGTTTTTGACAGCTGCCCTGGCCTCTATACCTGGAGATTTTTTGTCTACTGGTAGATTGTTTTTAGACTTAGTAGAAGACTTAAATACCTCTGTAGAAAAGCTTATCTTTCCCAAGAGATTTACATCAGCTGGAAATGACAACTGAAATCCGGTTTTTGAAACTTTTGAACCAATCGTTGGCGCATAACCTGATACTAATATGCAACTTTTTTTGTCTAAATCCATTGAGTCAACAACAGCTACAGAGCCATTTTCACAAACCAATGTCTCGCCAACTCTTGCCGAAGGAAGACCATTAACACTAAAGGTGTTTTGGTCAAAAGAGACAACTTCTCCTACTTCAGTAATCTTAAGTGGGGCCATACTAATCTAAGTTTATGTTTCTATCCAAAGCATAGTTGTACTTCTTTCCTTCGTAAATCGCCTCAAATCCAGCAAAGATGTTTTGATCATATTTAATATCTAAAACAACTTGCCCCATTTGCGACCTAGCTTTTCTTATGATCTCAAAAAGCAATGCTTTAGATGGCCTAAGCGACATTGAAAGTTCTAATTTCTTTATGGATTTTAATTGATTCAAGAGTTTTGATCGGGACTTTGATGTGTCAAGGGATTCTTCTTGTGATATTTTTGCAACCAATGAATCCAACACAGAATCACCAGTTTCAGAAGTTGAATTTAAAATAGATTCCTCCAATTTGGTGATAACATCATACAATTCATCAAGTGTAATGATAGAAAGTCTGTCTAGTGCATCATTGCTGTTCATTTTTTAGATTCGTTAGCTATCTCGTTTATAAAATCATCAAATCTCTCTGATATGTATTTTTCTAAATCTGACTTTTCAACGTGTTTACCAGAAACATCAAAGATTATCTTTTTCGCTCTCTCAGATATTACATCTTTAAGTGCTAAACGCTGCTCATCAATAATTTGTTTAGTTGCTTGTCTTAGGATCACTGATTGATCCATGGCAGCTTTTTTAATTTCATCAATTACGTGTGCAGACTCACTACTAAGCTTGTCAGCGGCAGTCTTTGCGGACTCATTCATAACACTAGTCATAGAACTGCCAATTTTTTCAGCCTGTTGTTTTGCAGTTGATTCGAGTTGTTCTAAGAGTTTTTCGTAAGTCAATACACCTTCAGAAGACATTTTATTAATTGAATTTAAGAGAGTTTTTTTGGCTTCATCGGTCAAAAGATTTGTCTTTGAAAGAGTTTCACTGGCAGCAGAATTTGCAGAAGTTATAATCTTTTTAACCTCACTATCAGTGTTTGATTTAAAGAGAGTAAATTCTTTGTTCAGTGCATTTAATTCCCTGTTTTTGGCCAAATATAGATATCCAGCAACCAAAAATAATGTGAAGAATGAGAGCGCTACGATTAGAAATGAGATGAAAATTGTTAGATCTATATACATGGCAGATATTTAATTTATTATCTTTAATAGGTTCTTGCCAGTCATTTGCTCTGGCACTTTAATACCCATGAGTGATAATACTGTTGGAGCTACGTCTGAAAGCATCCCATTGTCCAACTTTACCTTAGGGTTATCAAAGAATTCCTCCTTCATGATAACAAAAGGCACGGGGTTGTTGGAATGCTCAGTATTCACCTCACCTGAATCTGATGTGAAATAATAGGATCTTGCTCTGTATGAAATTAACTCCTCAGCATTTCCATGGTCTGCTGTCATCAACATTGTTCCGCCACTTTTTCTTACAACCTCCCACACATCCTTCAAAGCATTGTCTAGTGTTTTGATTGCTGAAATAGTTGCTTTAAGATTGCCGGTGTGAGCAACCATGTCAGCATTTGCAAAATTTATAATTACAAATGAATATAGATCCTTACCTAGAGCTCTTTTGAGCTCACTAACTATTTTCTTGGCTGACATCTCAGGCCTAAGATCATAGGTGGCAACCTTAGGCGAGGCTACAATTTTTAAATCTTCCTTTTCTACCAATTTGTTTTTAAGACCGTCAAAGTAAAAGCTCACCATTCTCTCCTTTTCACTTTCAGCCAAATGAAGTTGATGATATCCAAGACTACTAAAAACTTCAGTTAGGGAGTGAGAAATATTCTCAGGAGGAAAGGCAACAGCAGACACAGTAAGAATCGATTGATACTCTGTCATCGTCACAACGCAAATATTGTTAAGTATTTTTTTTCTTTGAAAGGTAGGTCCAGATGATTTTCTAGCATTAGTGTTCCCTTGATCTATATCAAACCCCCACTCAATGCTATTTATTGATTCAAAGTCTCTCAAGACAAATGGCATTACCAACTGTCTTGCGCGATCAGCTCTAAAATTAAAAAATATAATTGAGTCATTGTCAGATATTGTCACATCCCCTTCAGCCCTTACGGGTGTTATAAATTCATCAGTTTGACCTGTTTTGTAACATTCTGATATATAATCAACGACATTTTTGATTATGGTTGAAGGCGTCTCAACTCCCAATAACACCTCATAAACCTTTTGTGTTCTCTCCCACCTAGCATCCCTATCCATGCCAAAGTATCTTCCCGAGATAGAACCAATAACTACTGATGGGTAAGGTGCAATGCGTTCTCTGACCGCCTCAAGAACACTCTTTCCATTTGTAGGAGGCGCATCCCTACCATCTGTAAACAGATGCAAAACAACTTTGGGGATGTGCTGTGAAACAGCAAAATCTATTAAAGCGTAAAGGTGCTTAATTGAAGAATGCACACTGCCTGAGCTGACCATTCCGATTAAATGTAGCTTGCCTCCTGTTGAAAGAGCATGAGCTGAAGCCTTAACAAATGCTTCATTTTGAGATAGTTTGTTATCATCAATAGACCTATTAATTCGAACCAAACTCTCATCAATAACCCTTCCTACCCCAATTGTTAGGTGTCCCACCTCAGAAGTACCAACAACATTTGCAGGCAAACCTACGCTTTCACCTGAAGCAATAAGTATGGAGTTGGGAAACTTTGACATCATAACCTCGTTGAAAAACCTTGGTTTGGCCTTAACAATTGCATTACCTTCAGAATCAGGGGCCACTCCCCATCCATCACAGACAACTAAAACCACAGGTTTGATCTTTTTTTCACTCGAGAATGACAGCAGATTATCAAGAAACATTAAAGTATAAGTATGAGGTAGGACAAGCCAAGCCCAGCTGCAACAAACAAGAACATTAGCAATAAGTTAAGAATCAAGTTAAGTTGAATAAACCTAGTTCCAAGAGGGTTTCTGCCTATCGCCTCGATGCTGCTTCTACTTATCCTTCCAAAATACATAAACGACATTACAAATGCTGCTATCAGAACCAAACCAGCGAACATGTATCTTAGTACTGCTAGTGGAGTTATTACCGGAGCGGAAATTCCTTGCCTCAAAATTTCTAGAAGATTGTTTCTGTCATCAGTAAATGCCAGCGTATAGTGGATGTAAATATCTGCAAGAATTGTTCCTGCCTCAGAAGAATCATAGCTTTCAAGAGCTCTACCAATCACAGAGCCGTTCTGAACAGCCAGTGTAGCTATGCCAGGGTCTGTGCTTGATGTTATCAAATCGCCCACAGAGATAGGTCCAGAGGAGTTGCTTACTCTAATTACGGTTTGACCTCCAGTTG
The DNA here is from genome assembly GCA_002293705.1 of Candidatus Woesebacteria bacterium UBA925. Lineage (GTDB taxonomy): Bacteria > Patescibacteriota > Microgenomatia > UBA8517 > UBA8517 > UBA925. The sequence goes on along the minus strand of DBDT01000046.1, from coordinate 464 downwards.
CTATTAACACCCTCTCCTCATCTGTAACGGCTTGATTAATGAAAGCTGCAGATGGATTACGAGTAACCACACCAACAATACCTGAGTCATATGAGGTAGAACAGGGCCTATACTCATCCTGATATGAACATATTACTGTTCCCTCCGGAGTATCCACGGGTAGATCTATTTCGTATGCAACAGAGGAAGATGTTATCTGTGCATTTCCAATTGAAGCGGTGGTCAAAGCACAAATAAAAAGTAATACTATTAATAGTATAGATTTCTTTCCTTTCATAGATTAATCCTATTTTTTAATTACCGATATTACAAGGCGATATAAATTTAGCCTCGATGTACACTTTTTTTGTCTACATTTTCAATTACTTCAAATCAAATACCAATTAGATAATTAGAATCAAAACCAATCAGTCTGAATGTTGGGAGTTTTGAATAATACAAATACCTGTCTCTTATACACATCT
>DBDT01000029.1:432-9847 GCA_002293705.1 Candidatus Woesebacteria bacterium UBA925 | reverse complement strand
AGATGTGTATAAGAGACAGTCTTAATACTGGAGCGAACATTAGTATAAATAACGAAACAAAAATTCTTCCTGCAAGTTTGCCGAAGCTACCACTTGCAATGATTGCATTCAGAAAAGTTCAAGATGGGGAGTGGAAAATGGACGACTTGCTTGTAGTTATGGCAACAGATATTGATGATAAGTGGGGGAGTCTTTACAAAAGTGATGTGGGTGACACATACACAATTGAGAAGTTGGTGTCCCACATGCTTATTGATTCCGATAACACTGCGTACAATATTCTATTGAGAAATGTAGATAACTCTGACTTAGACAAGCTAGTTGTAGAACTTGGATTGGAGGAGTTGTTTACAATGGATGGTAAAGTTACCTCAAAAGAATACTCAAGAATCTTTAGATCACTCTATATTTCAAGCTACTTAGAAAGAGAATATTCACAAAAAATTATCACCCTTTTAACTCAAAGTGCACATAACGACTTTTTGGGTAAGTCGATTCCCTCAGGTGTCCCTTTTGCCCACAAAATTGGACAAAATATAGAAGAAGGGGTTTACGCCGACTCAGGTATAGTTTACCTTAAAAATAGGCCATATCTTCTGACTGTTATTTTAAAACTCGATGAGGCGAGTGGTGGAAGGGATCGTGCAGTTAAAACAATGAATGAATTATCTGAATCTGCATACAAATACATCTTAAATTATGAAAAATAAAATTTGGGCAAAAAAAGCATATTTGGTATTAACCTTTATTTCATCATTGTGTTTGGTTTTTATTCTTCGCCCCTCTATAGCCGGTGCATTTTTTTCTGGTGGGAGAATCATAGACAAGGTATATCTGGCATCTAAAAATCCTAAAGTTATTGATAAAACCTTTAGCTCAAAGAATGATGCGAAATCAGTTCACTTGGGTTCTATTATTACCAATAAAGACACATACCTGCCTGGCGAAAACATTACATTCTCGATATCCCTCCTAGATGTTGAGGGGAAGATGGTTTGCGATGCAGAAATATTTGCTGAAATACACCATACCAGTGGTAGGACTTACAGCTTTAGTACAAACAATGGGATTGTTACTCACCCTAATTGTCAAAGATATGAATTTGTATTGGGTCCGGACATTAGTTTTGATTTTAGCACTCAAATTGAAGGAGAATATTATGCAAACTTATTGGTTAATAGCATGGGCAAGAAAGTAAAGCTTGCTACTACCAATTTTAAAGTTGATAAAAGTCCGGAGTTTGTAATTGAGAGGGTAACAAGCCATCGAGTGTTTCCAGATGCAGAACAAGTGATGCAGATTAAAATCAAAAGCACTAATGGGTTTAATGGAGAGGTGGTGGAGTATCTGCCCAATGAAATACAAGAGATAAAAGACGTCTACGAAGTTAATACCTTGCACCTGATGAGTGAGAGAGAAAAGATCTTGGCCCCTGATTTTACGTATACAGTCTCCATGGTGAGCCCAAGATCAATAAAGTGGGATGTTCAATTGGAACCTGGAAGAGAATACTTGTTAAGTTATGGTTATGTTGTTTCAGCAAAATCGCCGATACGTTCGGTTTTCAGGCCACTTAGGCTTGGTGGTGACAGTGAATACAGATCTTGGGAGATGGCAATAGATGGTTTGGCTGTGTCTACTGTGGACGCAACTGTTGCATTGGAGAATGAAAGATATGAGACTGGAGGCAATCGAAATATTGTCACAACTACTAGTAGTAGTGTGTATGCTTTTTATGTAAGTGGAAACTCAGCTGGAACAGGTGGGCAGCGGGCTGCTTACAAGAAATCAACAAATGCAGGCAACACTTGGGGTACGGAAATATTCCCTTCTAGTGCGACATCGGGAATTGAACTAATGACCAGTTGGTACGACAGGTGGACCCCTGGGGATTCAACGGGAAACCTGGTACATATGGTTTACTTAAACAGCGCAACAGACAGCTTGATATACAGGAATTTAAATACCTCCAACGATTCTCTCGGCTCAGAAACAACAGTCTACTCAGACGCTTCAACTACAAGATCATCAACAAGTGACAGTTTGAGTATGGCCAAGTCTGTAAACGGGACTTTGTATGTTGCTAGCAGTTCAAGCTCGGCAAGCTCGTCATCGGTCGTATACTCATCCACGGATTTTGGGGCCAGTTGGTCGCTATTGCCTGATGAAGGTCTTGATGATGGCTCAGGTGATTGGGTTTTGTTGATGCCACTTTTGAACAACAACATCATGATCATTAGGTGGGATCTTTCAACAGATACGATTGAATCAAAAATTTATGATTCTGAGTCTAATACGTGGGATGTTGGTTGGACAACTGTGGCCACTGGGGCTGTTGATGGGGCAACAATCACGGAAACATTTTCATCAACCCTCGATCCTGGTAGCGGAGAAATTTATCTTGCTTACCTTAGTGGTCCTGGAACTAATCCGGCAACCATTGAAACTAGAATCTACAATAGCGGATCTTGGTCGACTGGGGCTCAAGTAAGAAGTTTTAACACTATTCAAGGTATAAGCATGGGTTACGACAGTGACTTTGATCGCGTAGTTGTGGTTTATTCTTTGGGAACTGCAGAGACGACACTTACATTAAGGTATAAAGACTCATATGATGGCATGACCAGCTTTGGCTCAGAAAGACTTATTTACAACGTTGCAGATGACATCAAGGGCGTCGCTATGACTTTCCTCTCAAACAACTTTCTGTCAGCATACACATTTGATGATGACGATAGAGATATTTTCTTTTCTGCGTTCTCTCGTTCCGGTGGTGAGGTTTATGGTATAAGCGTAACAAATGCGTTAGGGTTTGAATCTTCAGATAGCTTTGATGCAAATTCGGAAACTGGAACAACTTCATTTAGCTCGGCAATCTTCAGAAGCGGAGAGTATGCCCTTAGATCTAATCCAACCTCATCTACTGGGTATGTTACTCATCCTGTTCAATATGCGGCTACTGGTGCTGCAAATACTGCAGATATTGACAATGTATCAGCCCTTTTTGCATTACGAATCGCCCAAACTCCGAGTGGGGACACTGACATATTCAATTTTATGGATGGAACCATAAATGAGCTTAGAGTTCAACTTGATACTGGTCGCAATTTAAATCTAATAGATGCCTCAACAGTTTCAGGGGCTTTTCAGCTGGATTTGGATACTTGGTACATAATTGCCGTTTGGGCCAGCGATGATTACGACGCTGGAGAACTTATGATATTCAGCTCAGACATGCAAAGTTTGTATGAACGCATAACCATATCATCTGTCATGAATGACATTGATAGTATTAGGATTGGTTCTCAGACAGCTTCAATTACAACTGATCTGTATTTTGATGATCTGCTGATTCATGCTGACGACAACATAACAAGCTTCCCGTTGTTTAGGGCAAATTACCAGATCCACAGAATGGATTTGGATAGTATAGGAACAGACACTGCATGGACTGGTGATTACACTAGTACTGATGAAATACCAACTAGTTCTGCAGATTACATTGAGGTTACTAATACAATTGCAGATGAAACCAGCGGACTTGAGTCTGCTTCGTCGGCAGGAATTGATTCTGAGAACATTATTGGTATTATGGTTAAAAACACTGTATGGGAAACAACAGAGGTTACATCATCTGTTAGGACCATAAGACTTAGAATTCCAGGAGCGATTGAAACTACTGCGCTAAATGTTTCCACTGCTGTTGCCGACTACGGCCTGTGGAGAAATAGAAATTCTTCAAATGTCCTGCTTTCAACTTCAACCCTAGATTCTTTGCAGGTTGGAGTAGGTAATGATACTGCGTCTGGTACTACACATAGAAACGGTTCATCTGTGGTGCAAACTGTATTTTTTGATGATTGGTCAGACTTCACTCAATCTACATATCGATTTTATGTGGACAATGATTCTGAGCTAGTTGATGACCCTTGGGGTAATCCAAATTTAGCTGAAAACTCAAACCTTTCCGTGGTCCCCTCAACAAACTCTGCTCCAACACTTGGTGACGAAATAAGATTGCGAGTCGGTATCTTGGTTGGTAATTCTGATATTTCAGTTGGAGCAAAAAGATTTAAGCTTCAGTACAAGCAGGGAACAGACATGAGTTGTACTAGTGGTGCCTGGTATGACGTTGGTGACTATGGTGAATCCTCTCCTTGGACATTTGCTCAATCATCTGTTTCAGATGGAGATCAGCTCTCATCTACTGTTCTCTCCACATCAGATGTTGCTCAGGCTTATGTAAAATCAAACCCAACTGTGGCAAATCTGCAAGCCGCGAGCGTGGGTGAAAACATTGAATATGACTTTCACTTGTACAATAACTCAGCTACTGAGGCTACAACTTACAGTTTTAGGGTTGTAAACAGTAACGGTTTAGCCCTCCAGTCCTATTCTAGCTGCCCAACCCTTACTACTATGCCCACAAATTCACTTTTAATGAGACATGGTAAGTTTTTTGCAGACTCAGCTTTACAAGGTTACATATGGTGAAAAAAAGTTTAATCAAGTTAATCATCCCTGTTTCGTTCCTGTTGTTTTTAACTACTGTTAGTGTTTATGCCCAATCATTTGATGAGCAAGTCGATTGGCTAAATGCATTAAAGGAAAACAAAGTTGAATTTAAGTCAGTTTCAAACGGAAAGTTGCAGGAAGTTGTGGCTAGTTGGGATGGTAAAAATAGGTCATTAATTTCTAATAACAGGAACAACTCGCAACAAGACAATTCTGGGGAGTATTTGGTATGGGTCTCAAACATAAATGGATATAATCAAGTTTTCCGAAGACATCTTCCAACTGACACAGACTTACAACTAACATTTGCCTCAAACAATGTTAGTCCGGTGGTCGATGAGTATGGAAATGTAGCATGGGAAAGATGGATTGATGACTCTTGGCAAATTTTTTTGTTTGACGGAGTCTCTATTAGAAGAATTTCGAAGGGTATTGTAGGAGTACGACCTAGAATAAGTGGTGGAGTCTTGTTTTACGCTGAAAAAAAGAATGATGTGACTTGGCAACTGACTGGATATAGTTTGCAAAGTGATCAGTCGTCTGAACTGCAGATAGGTTCTTCATCTAAAGACATAAAACTAGAGGAAGATCGTGTAGTGTTTGATGATGGTAATTCAATTAACAAAATTAGCTTCTCTACAGTTTTTGATTTCTATGGTGACAATACTGTAGACAATGAATATACGGTCGAAGATGTCTTAAGAGAGATTGAGTCAGTTTTAAGTGAGCCATTGGATTCATCGGTTAAAGATGTCACTGATGTTGATAACGAGTATTTTGAGGAAATTGATCAATCTGATGAAGTGGAAGCAGTCTTGGAGTAGTGCGTGTACCCAATTTTTCTGACCGACTCTTCTCTGTTAGTCTTTATGTTTGCCAATAGCTTGTTGTAGGCTTGAATGATATTGGCTTGTTCTGCAAGTACTGCAAGCATTTGATTTGAGGTGATGGTGTTGATTGTGAGCCTGTGGGTCTCCAGTTTTAAGTTGTTAATCGATTCCACTGTCGATTTCATGTCAAGTCCTTTCAGGCTGTTTCTCTTTAACACTATTCCTTCCAGTTCTTCAAGATTGCTGGATACTAGATTAAAAGCAGTGTCAAACTTGCTAATATCAAGATTTCTGGAGAGTGACTTGATTTCTAAATTAACCTTTTCAATACCTGATCTTGTGTTTTTGATTCTACCAATAAATTTGTCGCGTCCGTCTGGTAGGTTTGAAAAGTATTCAATAGCCAAATCTTGTTCTGGGAAATAACCCAATAATTTATCGGCTGTAGAGTTGATTGTCTTAATGTTCTCCAGGGCCTCGATTTGTTTTTTGATATTATCGCGATGCGCATTGTAGACTTCATTCCTGAGTGGAAGGAATTTGTTATTGTAATTATTTAATAAACTTGAACCAAATTCAAAGACTCTTTCGCGCTTGGGTCTTGACTCTATCCATTCAAGATCTTCTGATTGCGATAGTGACAATTTTTGGATTATATCAACCCTGGAAAAATTAAACTGAACACCGCTTGGATTGATTCTTGAAAGTGCCAGCCAATTCAGTCTATTTTGGACTAGCCTATTTCTAGCCGCTGTTAGATTTTTCTCAGAATCTACCATAATACTTAAAACTCGTGACTCTAGTGCTTTATTGGTTTGCCTTATGGTCATCCCAAGTGCGATCGAAAACACAATAACGATCAAGATTATGCTTATTAACTGAAGTTTCTTTTTTGTCACAATTTTATTATAAGAAATATATTTGACTTATTCGCACTCAAAATAGTGAAATCAGCATAATACTGATAATTAGCCCAGTTTATAAACTGAAACAATGACTAATCATTTAGAAGAATCAAGGTATTGGGGTCCATCAAATACTGCAGTAATTGGTGTTCAACATCTTAATAACTACAGCAAAAGAGCTCTTGATCTGGGTTGCGGATCCCTAAGGCATTCAAAGTATCTCTTTAACTGTGGCTACATAGTCGATGCAATAGATAAAGATAGTGAAGTTGTAAAATACTCAAACTTTTTTGATCATAGACCAAAGGAGCTATTTAGCTTAACAATTGGCGACTACAACAATTTAGATTTAGGTGAAGATAAATATGACATTGTTGTTTCTGAAAACACACTGTCATTTAACCGAAAGGTTGATCTGGATTCCCTGCTACCAAGAATAATCAAGTCTATTAAAAGAAACGGGGTATTTGCTGGAAATTTGTATGGCGAAGGTGACTTTAGGAGAGATAATCCCACTATGACATTTTTTACCCGAGAATCTGCTTACTCAACTCTGTCAGGGTTGGGGCACATCAAGCACTTTTATGAATCATGTGATGAGAAGACAGCTGAAGGTGACGCCTTGCATTCTTTTCAGTTTGTTATTATTAAGCCGTGACATATCAAGAAGGGGATTGCGACACATTTACCCATAATGGGAGAGAATACTCATTAAATAAGCTTTTAATTCTCTCAAGCACTTTACCTGTGAAAGAAATTTTAGTGGATGAGCTGGTTTGGATATTCAAATATTCTAGAAAGTTAATTGATGGCACTATGGTTTGTTCCTCTTGTATGGGTAGTGAGGTTGGTTGGCATGAAAAAAGAGTAGAAAATTGTGATTTGACTGTGCCGATTATAGTCACAATCCATGATGACAGGCTAGTTGTCTTGGATGGTCTGCATCGTCTTGAGAAAGCAGTTGGGTTGGGTTTAACCAAGATCCCAGGAAGAGTGTTTGGAAACTTTCACTTATTTTTTTGAGAGCTCCACCATTGCTTCGCCGTACATATTGTTAAAATCTTCTAGCCATTTTACAAACTCTGGAGAGAGTTGAGAGGCATCATTTTTTGATTGCTTTTTGGTTTTACTGATTATTATCGATTGATTGTCTTCCGAGGCATATATGTATACATTGCTACCTTTTGAAATGCCTGTCTTCTTTTTTACGTCGGAAGGAATAGCAACAACATCACTATTTCCTACAGTGAATACTTTTTGTAATAACATTGTTATTACATGATATTGTTGATTCGATTTATTCTCAAATGCCCCTGTGAGTTTTTTCGGACTATTTTGCCTCTCTTTGCTACAATACGTAGATGTCAAAACTTTCTGTAGGCATAGTTGGTCTTCCAAATGTAGGTAAATCTACTCTGTTTAATGCACTTTTGAAAGCGCAGCAGGCATATGCTGCTAACTTTCCATTTGCGACAATTGAACCCAATATCGGTGTTGTGCCAGTCCCAGATGCAAGACTTGAAGTTTTGTCCTCGCTTTACAACTCAGCCCCAATTGTTCCTGCCAACGTAGAGTTTGTTGATATTGCTGGACTTGTTGCGGGAGCCCACAAAGGGGAAGGGCTTGGTAACAAGTTTTTGTCCCATATCCGCTCAGTAGATGCTATTGCGCATGTTGTGCGAAACTTTCCCGATGAAGAAGTGGTAAGGGCAGGCTCATTCTCTCCTGAGTTGGACTTAGAAGTAATCCAAACTGAGCTTGTATTGGCTGACCTGGAGAGTATGGGTAAGCAGGCTGAAAAGCTGAAAAAGAATAAAGATCGTAATCTTCAATCAATTTTTGAAAAACTAATGACGGCCCTAAATGAGGGCAAACCAGCATCATCTGTTGAAGCTTCAGACCTTGAAGCTCCATTTATGAGAGACTTCCACCTTTTGACCCAAAAGCCATACTTGGTTGTGGTTAATGTGTCTGAGTCAGATCTTTCAAATGCTTCAAAGATAGAGTCTGAGTTTGCCCAAAAAATTAACATAAACCCAAGCTCTGTTGTAGCAATTTGCGCTAAAGCAGAAGAGCAATTAGCCGGATTTAGCAGTGAGGAGGCTTCTGAATACCTCTCCACGCTTGGTGTGAGCGATGCTGGGCTAACCAGACTAATTCAAAAGGCTTACTCAACCCTTGGATTGATCTCGTTTCTGACAGCTGGGGAAAAGGAGGTTAGGGCGTGGACAATTGAAAAAGGAACAGTTGCTTCAGAGGCAGCAGGGGAGATTCATGCTGATTTTGTCAAAAAATTTATAAAAGCAGATGTTTGTAGCTTTGACACCTTTGTTGAATGTGGAGGGTGGAAGGTGGCCAGAGAAAAAGGATTGGTTAGGCAGGAAGGGAGAGATTACACAGTAGCTGAAGGTGATGTTATTGAGTTTAAAATAGGTGCATAAGAAAAATAGCCTCAAGTGATTGTAATTGTCCTCGCGCTAGTGATATAATCCCCGAGTATGAAAAGAAATTATGAACTATGTCTTGTGACCGACGGCAGTCTAACTGCAGCCAAAAGCAAGCAAATAGTAGAAAAAGTAACCAAATTGGTTGAATTTGGTGGTGGGTCTGTTGTCTCAAACGATGATTGGGGCACTAAAGACTTGGCATATCCAATCAACAAGATAACTGTGGGTAAGTACAATCTACTGACCATAAGCACAGTAGCCTCAGAGACCAAAAACATTAACGATAAATTGAGGTTGGACCCTGAAGTTTTAAGATTCCTTTTGACCAGCAAAGAAGAGAAAACAGTACATGTAAAAAGCGGAGTTTCTAGAAAAGTCTTGGATAGTGCTGTAGAATCGAAGGAAGAAAGTCTATGAGCAGGAGTTTAAATCAAGTAACACTTATTGGTAACCTAGTTCGTGATCCTGAGCTTAGATATACTCCTCAAAATACAGCTATTTGCACATTTAGTTTGGCAACAAACAGAAGCTGGAAGACTGATAGTGGAGAGAACAAGGAGTCCGTTGAATATCACAGGATTGTGGCTTGGGACAAACTTGGTGAAATTTGTAGCAAGCTTTTGCACAAAGGCTCTAAAGCATACGTCCAAGGTAGATTGCAAACAAGAAAGTGGCAAGCACAGGATGGAACTGACAGGTATATGACCTGTCTCTTATA
>DBDT01000029.1:0-219 GCA_002293705.1 Candidatus Woesebacteria bacterium UBA925 | reverse complement strand
GATGGAACTGACAGGTATATGACTGAAATAGTTATTACCGACATGATGATCCTTGATGGAAAGAGAGACTCATCAGATGAGTATTCCAGTGCACCAGACGAATTTGATGTACCAGCTGATTTGGGAGAACCTGCAGAGGTTTCAAGTAAGCCAGCTAAATCATCTAAAAAGACTGAAGAAGTACACGACTGTCTCTTATACACATCTCCGAGCCCACGA
>DBDT01000041.1 GCA_002293705.1 Candidatus Woesebacteria bacterium UBA925 | reverse complement strand
AGATGTGTATAAGAGACAGGTTAAAGGGTGAGGAGTTTTTAAGCGATATTAGGCTAACTGGGAGAGAGGCTGATCCTGACTTAGCTAATGATTTAGAAGAGTGGTCTCGCGCACAAGGAAAAGAGCTTAACTTGGACTCAATTAGACTTACCACTGCTCTGTTTAGGATAAATAAGATGCAGGAAGAGATTAGAGGGCTGACTGGGGTCCAAGTGGTTAACCAAGAAGGGATTGAAGACAGGTTGTTTGAACTAACAAGGCAAATACTTCATGAATGCAAAGACATCTCCAACTACACACTATCTGCTACACACAGAACAAGGCCAGACAGGTCTGATAAAATCGATGCAACATTTTTTGAGCCTTACGGGGGGTTTCATGGAGATGGGCTGTATTGTGGAATAATAGGGTCGTATCTTGATTGGGGTAGAGCTAGTGATTTTCAGTACAATTTTAAGGTTGATCTGGTCGATTGTATGCCCACTCTTGACCACTTTGATGGTCTAGCCTATCCCCGGGCAGAGGTGGTGTACCCAGGTAGCAGGTTCAAGATTCTTGATGGTAAGTTGGTTTCTTACGGTCCAAAAGAGTGGAGTCAGTACTTAAATCCAAGTACAGAAGATGGTGTATACCAAGTGTCACAAAGAGTCATAGCTAGGGCTATGTCAGAATTTTCTGGAAAAGAAGTTACATTTAGAAAAATTAATGACCAAGACATTGAAGAGGTGATTGTTGTGGACACCGACTTGCCTCCTATTTACTGGATGACAATTGGAGACAGCTTTAACTTCAGGAAAATGACCACTGAAGATGAATACGGCAAGCACCTTGCAAGGATTATTGCAGAGTAGGTTGTAGAAAGTGTGTTGTCTTCTCAATATTCTGCTTAGCTTGGTGCGCTGGAAATCCTGTCAGGCAACAAAATCTATTACATGCATTTCCAATAAGCAATCTGTTGTTAGCATTGCCAGTTGACAAGTGCCAACTCTCTTTTTATATTAACAATGTAATCAAATATGAGTGTAAATGTAGATGTCTCAAAACTTCATCCGGCAGCAGGCTATCTAATTGTTTCTCCAATGGAGAAGCAGACCCAAACTGCATCTGGAATTTATCTTCCTGATTCTTCTTCTGACAAGCCTCAACAAGGAGTTGTGATTGCAGTTGGAGCCGATGATCTACTTGATTCAGGGGCGAAAAAAACATCTCCTGCTAAAAAAGGAGATAGCGTTATCTACAAAAAATGGGGAGGTAATGAAGTTAAGATATCAGGAGTTGAATACATGTTTATTAAATTTGATGATATCCTGGCAGTTGTTGCGAAATAGTTTGGTTGAATCAAAGCAATAAAATAAAAAATCTAAAAAATAAATAATATGGCAGCAAAACAAATTAAATACGGAGAAGAAGCAAGAAAAGCTCTTCTCAAAGGAATAGATGCAGTAGCCTCAGCTGTTGTGACCACTCTTGGACCTAAGGGTCGTAATGTGGCTATTGATAAAAAATGGGGAGGTCCTGCTGTTATTCATGATGGAGTATCAGTGGCCAAAGAAATTGAGCTACCTGATCCATTTGAAAACATGGGTGCACAGATTGTTAAAGAAGCCTCAAGCAAGACCAATGATGCAGCAGGGGATGGAACAACCACCTCTACTCTACTTGCCGCCTCCATGAGTCGCGCTGGAATGAAGTCAATCTCAGCCGGGGCTAATCCAATGATTGTTAAAAAAGGCATGGAGATGGCAACAGCTGCAGTAGTTGAGGAGCTCAAAAGAATGGCAACTCCTATTAAGACCAATGAAGAAATTGCTCAAGTGGCTATAGTGTCTGCAGGAGACGAGCTCATTGGTCGAAAAATTGCTGAGGCACTTGAGAAAGTGGGTCGTGATGGTGTTGTCACTGTTGAAGAGGGAAAAGGGTTTGAGATTGAAATTGAGTACAAAGAAGGTATGGAGTTTGATCGTGGTTACGTGTCTCCTTACTTTGTAACCAATGCAGATCGCATGGAAGCTGAAATGAATGATCCTTACATCTTGATAACAGACAAAAAGATAAGTTCTGTTCAAGATCTGCTTCCATTTTTAGAGAAATTTATAAAAGTCAGTAAAACTTTGGTGATCATCGCTGAAGACATTGATGGAGAGGCCTTGGCAACACTGGTTGTCAATAAACTCCGAGGAAGTTTCAATGTCTTGGCTATTAAAGCCCCTGGATTTGGAGATCGTAGGAAAGAGATGCTTTCTGATATCGCCACATTAACCGGTGGAGCATTGATATCAGAAGACACTGGTCGAAGCTTTGAAAACGTTGAGGTGACTGACCTTGGAAGAGCAGAAAAAGTTTGGAGCGACAAGGACTCAACCAGAATAATTGGCGGTAAAGGCGAATCAAGCGAAATTGAAGCAAGGGTGTCGATGCTCAGAAGGCAAATCGAAGACGCCACCTCTGACTTTGATCGCGAAAAACTATCTGAAAGACTAGCTAAGCTTGCAGGTGGTGTTGCTGTAATCAATGTTGGAGCTGCTACTGAGGTTGAGCTTAACGACAAGAAAGAAAGAGTAAAAGATGCTGTAGGGGCTACCAAGGCAGCTATTGAAGAAGGGGTTCTTCCAGGAGGAGGAGTTGCTCTGCTTCGGGCCAAGAAAGTACTCGAAAAAGTTACATCATCCAACAAAGATGAGCAAATTGGAATTGATATAATCGCAGAGAGTCTTGAAATGCCGGTCAGATGGCTATCAATAAATGCAGGTGAAGATGCAGGTTATATATTAAGAAAGATTGAAGAGAACAAGTCAGCAGATTACGGATACAACGTATTAACAGGTGAGTTTGGCTCAATGGTTAAGTTTGGACTATTGGACCCACTAAAGGTTACAAGAAGTGGTCTTCAAAATGCATCAAGTGTTGCAATGATGGTACTAACCACAGAGGCGTTGATCACTGAAATTCCTGAGAAGAAAGAGCCAGCTCACTCCCATGACCATGGTGCTGGTATGGATTATTAATCAACCTCAATCAATCCTGGCATTTAATTTTTAAGCTTCGACATTAAGGACTTGTCCACCTGAGCCTCGAGTTGTGCCGGTTGCGTAACTTGCTAGGTTTTGGTCTTTAATAGGCAGAAAGAAATACAGCTAGAAAAGTTTCCTTGGCAGAAGGAAACTTTTAGTAAAACCCTCCCTCCTTGGAGGAAACAACCAACCCCTTCTTTATTAGAACTAAATGTAAAGCGCACTTGACAAAAAGTCACACTTTTTGTAAAGTGTATTTAACAAATGGTATTCCCAAGAAAACTATATCCTGCGCTCCTTGATCATGCTAAGACCGAGCTGGTCACTGTTTTGACTGGTATGAGAAGAACAGGGAAAACCACTCTCTTAAGGCAATTAATTGAAGATCTTCCCAATAAAAACTCCATATATTTAGACTTACAAAGACCTGACAACAGAGAGATATTTCAGTACAAAAACTACGATTCAATACGGGATGCGTTTGTTGCACGAGGTCTAAGTGAGGATCTGCCAATGGTGGTGTTTTTGGACGAAATTCAACTCGTTCCTGAGTCTGCTGAGGTTATTAAATATCTTTATGATCATTACAAAATAAAATTTGTGGTAACGGGCTCAAGTTCTTACTACCTGAAAAACTTATTTTCAGAGTCTTTGGCTGGTCGTAAAAAGCTTTTTGAGCTATTTCCATTAGACTTTGGAGAGTTCTTGTCGTTTAAGGGTCAACCACATAGTGATTTTAACTGGGACCTGTCTTCTGGTTTTGCCACCCTTGAGTACTCCAGGCTATTGTCCTATTACGATGAGTTTATTCGTTTCGGTGGTTTTCCCCAAGTCGTGCTTGCGCAATCCGATGATGAAAAAAAGGACATTCTACTGGACATAATGTCATCTTATGTGAATATCGACATTCGATCTTTGGCAGACTTTTCAGATGAGAGAAATCTTTATTCTTTGGCTAAACTACTGGCCTCAATGGTGGGTAGTAGGGTGGAATACTCCAACCTCTCAAGGGTAACGGGAATATCTCGTGTAACTGTTGCAAACTACATCTCGTTTTTTGAAAAAACGTATCTAATTAGAACAGTGGGTGTTTATACCAAAAACACGGAAAGAGAGATTGTTAAGTCAAGAAAACTATACTTTTGTGACACGGGCTTGGCCAATGTACTATCTGATCTTTCAAGCGGAGCACAGTTTGAAAATACCCTGTTTAATCAGCTGGCTAGGGTTGGGGAAGTGAGTTACTTTGCTTTAAAAAATGGTCAAGAAATAGACTTTATTTTAAATGGGCAGGTGGCGCTTGAGGCAAAAGAGACTCCAACAACTGCAGACGATGCTCAGCTGAAAAAAATGGCAGAAATCGCTGGTCTTTCTAAGACGAAGCTTGTTGGCAAGCACTCTTCTCCCAAATTCGAAGATTTTATTTGGGGGGGGTCAATTGTTTAACTTCTACTCTTTCGCTATTGAACTTTTAGCTACTTACTACCTACAATAGACTATGCCTGACAAAGCCAAGCAGCACCACAAAAAGCGCAGAATTAGGCCTGTTATTGAAGAAATTGTGGAAAATACTCCAACAGCAGCGGTTCAAGATACTCCTTCCGTTGAGCCATTGACCCAGTCCATCCCAGAACCAATTGCGGAAATCCAAACTGAGGTTGCCAGATATGACGAGCCGCCTACAATTCCATCTGCTGCCCCAACTGCACCTCAGACCCTATCTCCGGCTGAAATTGTAGAAGAAGCAAAAGGTAAGTCGCTTGATATGAGGCTACTCTTTGGCTTAACTGTTGTAATTTCATTGGTGGTTGGTTTTGTGACAGGTGGAGTTTACATGTATTTAACTGCAGGCGGGCAAGATGGGGTAGAGGTTGTCGTTCCTCAGCCAACACCAACTCCAACTCCCGAAATGAGCCCGTTTCCATCCAATAGTCCTGCTCCTTCTGCTAGTGTTAAGCCTTCAGCATATAAAGTAAGCGTGTTAAATGGCAGTGGAGTCATTGGTGCAGCCTCAAAAGTTAAAGAGGCCTTGGAGTCAGGAGGGTTTACTGTTTCAGCAACAGGTAATGCGGATCGTTACACATATGCCAATACAACCATTAGAGCCAAAGAAAATGTGCCACTTTCTTCAATTGAGCTGGTCAAAGCCGCCTTGGCTGATGGTTATACAGTTGAGGTAGGTTCAACTCTAGAGGATAGTTCCAGCTTTGATATTGTAGTTATAGCAGGTAGAAGATAATTACCCCTTACTTTACAGGCAATATTCTCATTGGATTGATTGGCCTGCCGTTCTCTCTAACCTCTAAGTGAAGGTGGGGCCCAGTGCTTCTTCCGGTTGACCCAACTTGACCAATAATTGTGTCCAGTTTAACCTCGTCACCCTCTTTAACCAATATTTTAGACATGTGGGCATAAAGAGTTGAAATGCCATCTCCGTGATTGACCAAAACAGCATTTCCATACCCAACAATTGATCTCTCAACAGCCTCAACCTTACCAATCATGACAGGTCTAATTGGGTCTCCGGTGGTCCCTTTGAGGTCAAGTCCTGGGTGGATGCTGTT
This sequence comes from Candidatus Woesebacteria bacterium UBA925, assembly GCA_002293705.1. Taxonomy (GTDB): domain Bacteria; phylum Patescibacteriota; class Microgenomatia; order UBA8517; family UBA8517; genus UBA925. Next base: position 11,210 of record DBDT01000041.1, on the reverse strand, counting down.
GTAACTTTGGTTTAAGTGGAAGCTTTCAAGAGGTAGCTGCACACTCTTTTCGGTAGCTAGTTTTATAGGTTCTGTTGAAAGGTCAACGACAACCGAGGCTGAATTGAGGCTAGAGGCTGTTAGGGCTGGTGTTATTTGAGGCAAAAAGCTGGTCGCAAGAGCAGCCACGGCAAGGTTGGCTCCAAGTAGTTTAGGGGCTAATTTGTGCTCAACTATGTGTCGAACTATTCTTGATACGATGTGACCGCTTCTCCAGGAACGGATGGTTTTGAGGTCAGGAATGAGGGTAGTACTAGATACAGTATCCCCCTCGCGTCGCTTGATGGTTTTGGCCATCGTACGAAACCTCTGGGGCAGATTGAGAGTAAGGATACTCATCGTTTTCCTGGTTTACACCAGGAGTTTGAGCAGGTGGTCAAGAAGTATTGACCGGTGGCAGGACCCGTATTTTACCAATAAACCCCCCTTTGGGTCAAATATTGTGGGTTTGCTTGGTGTTTTGGTTAAGCTTCTTAAAATCCTCAACCTGTTTTCTTAGAAGGTCCATGCCTTCCTGCCAAAAAGACTTGCTTGAGATGTCAAAACCAAGCTCTGAAAGAAGCTTGATGGGTGGCTTTGACCCGCCACTTGAAAGCAGGTTTTTGTATTTTTTAACAAAAGCACTTCCTTCGCTTTTATATTTGTTAAAAAGAGAAAGACTGAGCAGCTCGCCGAAGCTGTATGTGAATACGTAGTAGTCATATTTGAAAAAGTGGGCTATTAAAGCCCAAGCCATTGAATGGTTTTTAGAAAGGGAGAGGGAATTGCCAAACATTTTTTCTGAGTGTTTGTTGTACAAGCTGTTAAATTGCTCAACGGTTATCTCTCCATTTTGAGAAAGATCATTCAGTTCTTTTTCAAACTCAAAAAACGTCATTTGTCTGAAGATGGTGGCAAAGCTGCTTGATATGCTTTCAGCCCAAATATTGGTTTTAACCTTTTTGTCATCTATTTCTTGGATGAGTTTTTCCAAAACCAATCTCTCGCAAAAGGTGCTGGCGATCTCGGCGATAGCTGTTGAAGGGTAAAAGTTATAGACATTTTGCACCTTTGATAAATGGGCGTGGATTCCATGGCCAATTTCGTGGGCAAGAGTAGCAACATCTGAGAGTTCATTTTTGTAGTTTACAAATATAAAAGGGTGGGACGATGGTCTGTTTAGCATGCAAAAAGCACCAGGAGATTTGCCTGGATTTAGTGTTGAATCGATGTATTTTTTTTCAAAAAACTGATTAGCGGCCTTAGATATTTCCGGGTCAAACTCATCAAGGCAGCTGAGAATAATCTCTTTTGCTTTTTGAAATGTAATCTTTTTTCTCGATTTGACCTGATAAATTGCTGAATATCTATCCACCTCGGTGAGTTTTTTTATTCCAGTTAGTTGAGATTTCATTTTGTAGAAATCCTGAACAATATCGTAGTTTTCAGAAACAACAGTCCTCAAAACATCAAGTGCTTTAGCGTCTATTTCGTAGTTCAAGAGAGCTTTTTGAAGTGTGCTATCAAACCCTCTTAACTCATTATGTATTTTTGAGCTTAATAGCTTGCTGTTTAGTATTGATGAAAACAATCTAATTTGAGATTTAATCTCTTTTGAGAGTGCGTTAAAAGCCCTTTTTCTTAATTGTCTGTCTGGGTGGTGGCTTAATATGTTTCTTAACTCTTCTATGCTTAGTAGCTTTGTTTTACCGTCTATTTTAATTTTAGCCTGAATTCTTGAAGTCACTTCTTCATATATTTTTGAAAGTGTTGGGTAGCCAACTGGCGACAGCTTGTTGATGACCTGTTCTTCGGCTTCACCTAGTGTGTATTTGGAATACTTTCTAAGATTGTGTAGGTAATTAGCATATGGGGATAGGGAGGGGTGTTGGATTAGATTGGAAGAGGCCTCGTCGGTAAGCGCTTTCCATTGCAATGAAAACCACATGGTCAGCTCGGTAAGTTTAGTTGAGTATTGTCTGTTTAAAGAAAGCAGTTTGGATGCCTCCTCTGATTGAGTGTTCTTTTTGAATATAAGACTGGAGTAGACCATCAACTTGGTCTCAATTTCATCAATTTCAGCAAGCCTTTCAAGTATGTCTCTGACCTGATCTGCGTTTAGTTTTGCAACTGGGGTGTCCTTGTAGTCGGATTTGAGTTTTGTTGCAAGTTTTAATGATTTTTCTCTATCTCTTTTGATGTTTGGATCGTCAATAGCATGATAGTGGTCACTTAAATCCCATTCCATGAGCGTAATTATACTACTGATTTCACAAAATTGGTCTACAATTATTAATAAGCTCGATGGATTTAAAGAAGTCTATTTTGTCCTACCCAGTCAAAAGAATTGTCAGAAATTCTTCTTCATATCCAGCACCACTTCTTGATCTTTTTGATCCACCAGCTCATATCTATGTTAGAGGCTCGCTTCCTGAAAGTTGGGACAGGTGTATTGGGGTTGTTGGTTCAAGGAAGATTTCTTTGTATGGAAGAAGGGTGACTGAAGATTTTAGTCAAAAGCTTGTGGCTGATGGCTTTGTGGTTGTCTCAGGGTTTATGTATGGGGTGGATGTGGTGGCCCACTCCATGGTTGTTGAAAAAAAGGGTGTGACAATTGCGGTATTGGCTCACGGCCTAAATTACTTCTATCCCAACCAAAATCTTGCTCTTTACCACAACATCCTTAAATGTGGTGGTTGTATTATCTCTGAGTACGAACCTGAGTTTGCTCCTAGAATTTGGACTTTCCCCAAAAGGAATCGAATTGTGGCAGCACTATCTCTTTCAGGGGTTTTGGTTGTAGAAGCTCAATTGAAAAGTGGAAGCTTGATTACTGCTAAGTTTGCTGAAGTTCTTGGCAGGGATGTGATGGCGGTTCCGGGAAACATTGATTCTGAAAACTCAATGGGAACTAATAATTTGATAAAAACCAATGCGGCCAGGGCGGTCACAGATGTGTCTGACATATCAAGTCTTAAGCTTGATGGAGGCAAGGCAGTTAACTTCAATGAGAGCCAGAAAGCGGTGTTGGCTGAATTGGAAAAAGGGAAGTCAAACTACGCTACATTAAGCTTAACAACTGGACTAAGCGACCTTGATTTGGAAGCATCGCTCTCATCTCTGAAAATACGAGCTTTGATTGGTGAGCTTGATGGAGAGTACTTTTTGAGAAAGACTTAAGACTTGGAGCTGTCTCCGGTCTCTTTGTTTGGCAGGTCGATGTGTGGGGAGTGCATCTTTACATCTTTACTGCCACAGATTCTGCACTCAAGTGGGTGGGCTGAGTTTTCGCATTGGTTGCAAATGTACATTCCGTCTACATGCTTTGCCTCTTTAGAGCTGCAAGTGTTGCAAACAAAGGCAACATCAACTTCATCCAACTCTCCGCAAACCGGGCAGTGAAAAGTAACTTTCTTCTTTTGTTCCTCCATTGAGCATTTATATATCTTTTCTCTCTTAAATGTCAAACTCTATATTTTGGTGATATAGTAAGCTGTGATCCCAACAAAAGCTGTGATACCAGTTGCTGGTTTTGGCACTCGTTTTTTGCCCCAAACAAAGGCAATGCCAAAAGAAATGCTTCCGATTGTGGACAAGCCAACTGTACAAATTATTGTCGAGGAATTTGTAAAATCTGGAGTTAAAGACATCGTTCTGGTGACTGGTTGGCACAAAAGGTCAATTGAAGACCATTTTGATAGTCACCCAGAACTTGAGGCACTACTTACAGAGTCGGGTAAGGTGAAAATGCTTTCTGAGATAAAGAAAATTACTTCTTTGGCCAACTTCATCTTTGTTAGGCAGAAAGGCCCCCGAGGTAACGCCACCCCAATACTAAATGCACTGAGCGCGATAGGAGACGGGGAGTCCTACTTTGTCAGTTGGGGTGATGACATTTTAATATCTGATCCACCAGCTCCAGTACAATTGGCAGAGATTCACAAAAAATATGGAGGAATTGTGTTGGGGTCAATGAGGAAGGTCGCCCCAGAAGATGGTGAAAAATATGGCTTTGCGGTTGGTCGCGAGGTTGAGCCAGGGGTGATTGAAGTCTCTGAGATTGTTGAAAAACCAGGTTATGGAAAAGCTCCATCAGAGTACGCCACTCTGGCTGGTTTTCTTTTCACTTCAAAAATCAATCCTTACTTGGAAAATGCTGTAAGTGAGGTTAAGGGAAGGGAGCCTAACTACATTGACGCCTTAAGTGGACTGCTAAAAGATGGCAAAGAGAAGGTTTACGCAGTTAGCTTTAAAAATGCCAAATATTACGACACTGGCAGTAAGCTTGGTTACCTTAAGGCCGTTGTTGAGTTTGGCTTAAACCACCCTGAGGTTGGTGGTAGTTTTGCCGAATATCTCAAAGAAATTCAATTGACGACCAACTTAGAGGAAACAACCTAGGTAATCATAAATTGGAGGCCTGGGCGGGAATCGAACCCGCGCATGGCGGTTTTGCAGACCGCAGCGTTACCACTTCGCCACCAGGCCGAACTTTTTTCTACTGCCAATTGTACAATAGATAATGGTAACAACTAAAGGCAACAAAGGTTTTGTGGTGTTTTTGGTCGTCGCCTTAATTATTTCAATAGTTCTGGGCGGTTTAATTTTCAACAATGACAACCTGACAATTGTTAAAAATTGGGTGGGCGGGAATATTGTCCTGTTTTCAGTAGTTTTATTGATTCTAAAGGTCGCAGGTCTTGTTTGGCCGCCACTTCCTGGTGGGTTATTCACATTTGCCTCTGTCCCAATTTTAGGATGGCAGACAGCCTTTGCCATTGATTTGGTTGGCAACCTAATCGGAGCTTCAGTTGCTTGGTATTTAGGAGGTAAGTATGGGGAATCTTTCATGTCTCAAGTTTTTCCACAAAGCATGATAGAGAAGATAAAAAAGATAAGGATTAACAAAAAACATGAGTTTGAGGGTGTGTTTTTGTTTTCACTGGCAAGTGGGGTGGTTATGATTGAGATTGCAAATTATGCCCTGGGATACCTAAAAGTAAATTTTGTCAGATTTTTTGTGGCAAACACAGGATCACATATTATAAGAAATGCACCTCTTTTTTATCTTTTTGAATCTGTAGTTAATGGGGGAAATGCAACTGCAAATATACTAATTGTTGTTTTTGCCCTAATTCTGCTTTTAGTGTTTAGAAAAAGGTATGTACACTTTGACGAGTGAGTAAAACAACAAACCTCTCCACGAGGGAGAGGTCTGCGAATAAAAACCGAAACAAAAGTGAATTATTTTTTTGCCTTTACTGTAATTTTTCTAGGCTTAACACTTTCCGCTTTAGGTATTTTTACAATCACAACACCATGTTCTACTTCAGCTTCAGCCTTGTCCCATTGTCCTCCAGAGAGGGCAGTGGTGTAGTAGTAGCTATAGCTTGAGCTGACTCTTCCTTCCTGGCTTTTTTCATCATTTTTGTGCTCAGCTTTGATTGTTAAAACACCATCTTCGATATCAACGTCTACGTTGTCGGCAGGTATTCCAGCAACGACAGCTTCAACGATAATGTCGTGTTCGGTTTCTCTGATTTTTAATCCTCGTTGCATTTGAGTATCAAATTCATCAATAAATCTTGGAAATGAAAAAATACTCCTAAATGGATCACGAGGGGAGAGAGAAGTTGTCATAGTTTGATATAGTTATTTTGTCACCTCCATTTCTGTGAAAACATTTCGTGAAAACTGGCACTCATTGTGGATAAGTGCCAATAACTAGCTTATCCTAAAAAATGTATTTGGCTTTGTCAATATGTTTGCCAAGAGGATAGAATGATAGATGATGAAGCGTAAAAAACTTACTCTACTCCTTCTTTTGGCCGTACTATTGGGAATATTTGCGGTAATTATTGTTATTATTATAGGTAATAATAGAAAGTCTAAGCTTGTTTTTGAGTCAAACATCGAAGCCTTGGTGTTTGTTGATGGGGTTCAGATTGGAGTAACACCAGTAGAGTATGAAACAAACTTAAGACAAGTAAGTTACGAAATGAAATCGCAAAACTTATCAAGCAGCGCCACCACTCCTCCCCCCCACGCAGACACCCTCTCCCTCACTCCCCGCACCAAAACTATTGTGCGACACAATTTTGGTGATAATATTGGCTCATCTTCTAGCCAGATGATGCAACTTATACCGTTTAGACCGTTTGGGAGAAGAATTCTTGTAACCAGCGATCCTACAAATTCATCAGTTTTTAACCAAGGCATATTCCTCGGCTCTACCCCACTGTTGTTTGAGGCTAAATCTGATGAATACGAGCTTGAAGTTAGAAGTGCTGGTTTTGCAAATCAAACAGCCAGACTCTCTCCCCAGGTCGGTTTTGATCTTTTGGTCCACTTAAATCTCTCAATACAAAATACAGAAGTATTACTACAAGAGAAAAAGTATGTGCTAGTTAAGAATAATCCTTTAGGATACGTTAGAGTCAGAACATCCCCCACCCCTTACTCAGATGAGATAGCAAGAGTTGAGTCGGGTAAAGAGTATGAGCTGTTGGGGTTAACAGACGAGGATCGTTGGACACAAATTAAGCTAAATGATGCGCAGTCCGGCTGGATATTAAGTACTGCCCTTGAAGTTCTAGAATAGATAGGTTTAGGCACTTAAGCCTCCGTAGTAGATGATTACAACAATCAACAGCCAGGCTATGCCAGATATCAAAAGTAGTGGGTCTTTTAAAAGAACTTTTTCTGGAGCCTCAGTTTTTTCTTCGAATATCAAAAGTTGGTAACGCATGATTCCAAAGATTGTAATTGGAATTGTGACCATCAAAAGCTTGCTTATGGTTGTGGCCCTTGATATTTCCGAGAGAAATAAAACCAATGGGGTGCCTGCTTTAGGTGATTCGTAAAATGTAAACAGGGACCAACTGATCCAGCTGGCTGTTCCAAACATGGACACAAAGCTGCTTAGGGTTTCTTTTGTATACTTTTGCAAACTTGCCCTGGTTTTACCACCCTCCCCTACGACCCCAATCTCAGCTCTTCTTTTTCCGCTTGCCAAAAATAGTGAAGTGGCAATTACACAAAGATGAAACCACACTGAAAGATGTGCATCTATGATGTAGGCTCCTGCATACACCCTAATCACAAATCCGGTTGCAATAATCATAATGTCTAAAACTGAAATGTTTTTAAGTCCGAGGGAGTAGCCAAGTTGCATAAATAGATAGATCAGTACAAGCAGGGTGAAGAATTGTGATATTAAGGCAGACAGGGTAAGGCCAGTTACAACTAAAACGGTGCAGTAAATTATTGCAATATGTTTTGGTACCAGACCGCTTGCAACCGGCCTATTTTTCTTGGTTGGGTGCAGTCGATCTCTGTCTGAGTCCATTATGTCGTTGAAAACATACGTAGCAGAGGTTATTAGGTTAAATGCAATAAAAGCCTCAATTACTGCAATTGCTGATTCAGGTGAAAGAAGGCTGCCTGAAAGTAGAAGTGCTGCAAAAACTCCAAGATTTTTAACCCAGTGGACTGGCCTTGAGAGTCTTAATAGGGCAATAGATAGTCTCATTTACGTATTGTGAGAAGGAATCCTCCTAAAATCAAGCCTATGGCCAAAAGAGTGATTAGTTTACTTTGTGCATCAAGGTTTAAAGCAGTGATTCCCAGGGAGGCTGTAACTATCCAATAGAAGTAAGTGACTTGATTTTGCTTTAATCCCAAATTGTCCATGAGTTTGTGGTGCAGATGCCCCCTGTCTCCCCATATTGGGTGTTTTCCGCTCGCAATTCTTCTTAGGATTGTAAAGGCGGTATCTATGATTGGAACCCCAAGCACAACAAGAGTTGTTCCAATTTTTGCTGTTGATTGGATTGACAGGATTCCTAGTAAAAACCCTGCCAAAACTGAGCCACTGAAGCCGGGCATTATTCGCTGGGGATACATATTCATAGGAATAAAACCTGCAAAAGCGCCTGCTGTTATTGCAGACATTAGAATGATTGGTAGCTCAATCTTGTCACTTGAAAACCTTAAGGAGAGTGACCAGACCACAACCGCAGCAATTGTTACCACCCCGGGCAGCTGACCTGGAAGGCCTTTGGCGCCCATGTTCAAAAACATCATCAAAGAAACAATCCAAGTTGCAGAAAATAGTGCAGAAATAATCGCTTCAGCGGCTCCAAAGTTGGACAAGTTAAATACCTGCCCAGTAAGAGGGTTAGTGAAAAAACTAATGTTGATCCCGGCCGCAATAGGCAGCAGCGAGATGGCAAATAGTGCAATCAGTCTTGGAATTGGATGAATGTTAAACTTGTCATCAAGTACTCCAAGTATTGAAATTAAAATTGCCCCAATGATTATTGTTGAAGTAACGCTGTTTTGTGGCAGAAAAAGCACTGATGATATTGCCACAGATGCTGCAATTGCGACTCCTCCTGCGCGAGGTGTTGGTTTGGTGTGAACCACCTTGGGATGACTATTCTTTTTTGGGTCGTCAATAAGGCCAAACTTCTTGGCAAAAGTTGAAACTAGTGGGGTCAACCAGACGCTTAATGCAAATGAAAACAGACACAAGATCAAGCTTTGGGTTAGGATATTGTTTACCATGGACCAACAAGTGTTCCTATTCTGGCGGTTGAGATTAAACACATCAACAAAAACAATGCACTTGATCCTAGAAGAAGAGCTGAGGTGTATGGCTCTTTTCTTAAAACAATAATGGCTTGGTTAACTGCTAAAAATAGTATTGATGCTGCTGGCACTATAGATAGCATGGTGTTTGAGCCAAGTTGTGACTCGCCGCTTGCTGCCCCATACCAAAGTGGAATCCTTTCTGGCATTTGGGGGATTAAGTAGATGCACACTAGTAGAAAGGCAATGTTTGCCAGAACAGTAAAAGATAGATACTGGTTTTGCCTTTCAAAGGTTTGGGGAGCAATCTTGTTTAGCAAATTTCTCACCTTTATATTTTACTCTTTTGTGGCCAAGAACCAAAATTCATACTTATCAGTAGTATGGTTGAGTACGTAGTATCTTGTACTCAGGGTTTTCAGGCAATCAGCACCTCTTTGTTTGTCTATGAGAATAAGGGGTGTTTTTTTGTTTTTGATGGTGGCACATATCTCGTCTTGGTTTAAAAACTCGTCAACATGATAGTAGGCTGTGTATTTAAATGGAGGTAGTCTGTTGGACATTGCATATATAGGAGCACTATCTCCAAAGATAAAAACTTCTTGACCAAAAGCTGTACTCTCTTTAATTATTTTTGCTGCTTCGTAGTTTTGGACAACATCAGGGCCAAACAGTGATAAGTACTGATCATTACTCTTGCTATAAGTGGCAAGTGCGACCACCCTCTCTTTGTAAGTTTTTATGTCGTACAGCCAAAAATCGATTTTCTGAATGAAAAACAGATAAATTGCTACAACAAACACAGTGTAAACTTGCTGTTTTTTGCTGCTAAAAAATAGTATGGTTGTGACTATTGAGAGGGCGGGTAGGGTTTGAATCAAATAGTGTGGATATGGCCTGCTTGATAGTAGTGCTCCTGTAAGTGTCCCTAAAAGCCACAAAGTTGAAAGAACAAACAGCTCATTAACTTTTCCACTTTTTCTTAAAAACCACAAGACAAAAACAGAAAAAGCGAACACCAAAGAGAGTGTTGTTAGTTGAAATGCAGTGCTTTCTCCTCCGCTCCAACTTGTTGAGTAGCCAAGATTGTCAAAAAGCGCGTAAGACAAAAAATCAAATAAGTTGTTGTTAAAGAAAAACCAAATAATGGTAAGTGTTATTGGTGTGATTAGTCCAAGGAAAACAATTAGTGATTGTAAAATTAGTTTTTTAATGCCATTGAAATTTAAACTTGCTAGTGCGCTAAGAATTCCTACGGTTGCAAAAAAATCTGCAATGGTTGGTACTTTGAATAAAAATGCAATTCCTAGTCCTAATCCTGCGAAAAATAAGTTTGTCTGTTTTTTGGAGACTAAATATCTGGTTAGAAAGTATATTGCAGCAGAAGTGGGTAAGATAAAGAAGTTTTCAGCATTTGCTATAAATACTTCAAATATCGGCAAGCTCAACAAAACTGTTGAAATTGCCAATGAATAGAAAGGCAACACGCTCCCCTTTTTGGTTAAATTTCTGACAATCCCAAAGATAAAAAATACTGACAAGAACATGCACACTCCAGACAGGAGCCTAAAAACAAACAGGTTTCCACTTATTGCTGCAACTAGGTACAAAAGTGGAGTCTTGTTGTCATAAAGTTCTGTGTAAAGTGAAAGACCTTGTCTTATCCCATTGCCTATGGATAGGTAGATCATCTCATCTCCGTAATAGTAAGGCTCAAAAAGTGAAGGTAATCGTGCAATCCAGAAAAATAAACCAGAAACAATTATGATTAGTAGCTTAATAATATGGCTATTGTCTCTAAGCCGTTGCATGTCAAACTTTTTCAGTAACTTTGTACTCCATGTATTTTCCAAGCATCAGTCTGGTGTGGGCATCAAGCCCAGGAAGAGCCCCGAAAACAAGTCCAGTTATCGGCATGAGGATAAACTCCAGAGGTAGAAGAAGAACTCTCAAAAATGACACATTTTCTGGCCTTTTTGGTTTGTAGTACTTCATATCAATAACAAGCATGAGTGCCAAAAACAAAAGAGAGAAAGTAAGAAGGGTGGAGCTTATCTGTGGCACCATGTACCCAAGGCTGGTTCTACCAAATGCAGGGTTTAATAATGTTGGAAGTGTTAGTCCTATTGTTATGAAAAACCAGTTAACCGGCCAAAGAAAATGTCCCCAAAGAAAAGTTACCAGCCTTGTGGTCTTGTCAAAGAAATTAGTCTTTCTGTCTTTAAGATATGAAAGCATTATCCAGGGGTGATCAGAAACACCCCATGCCCACCTGGTAAGTTGGGCATATTGAGATTTGAGTGTTTTGAATGTTGTTGTTGACTCTGCTGCGTCTGTATAAAGTGGAAGATAAATTGGATTAACCTCAACCCCTCCGCCAACTTTGAAGAAAGACTTGAAAAATATCCCCCAGTCCTCCGGTATCTTGTCCGGGTCCCAGTAATCAGCATCATCTAAAAGCTTGAAAGAAAGGCTGTAGTTTTGACCATTTATTAATCTATCTCTTCTGGCCAGCTGGGATAGATTCCAGATAGACATGAAAGTGTTGGGTACTCTAGTTAATGCTGGAAGTGTCCAGATGCTGTCTCTTATACACATCT
>DBDT01000026.1 GCA_002293705.1 Candidatus Woesebacteria bacterium UBA925 | reverse complement strand
ATTGTTTCAATCGCAGAAGTTAATGCTTTGACCTTTTTTTCACTTTCAACTTCAAAAACGTGTGAGACCTTGGAGAGAACCTCGTCCATTTTTCCTGTCTCCTCACCAACAGCAATCATTTGGGACAACAGGTAAGGAAATGCCTCAGGGTGTTTGGCAAAAGAGTAGGAAATGGGGAACCCTTTTTCAATTTGTTTACCCACATCTGAAAGAGCTGATGACACAACCGCGTTAGGCATGATTTCAGTTGTAACAGATAACCCCTCCAAAATAGGGACACCCGCAGCCACCATTAGAGAGAGTGTACGAGTAAGCTCTGTTAACATGATTTGTCGCTTCAGATCTCCCAATATTGGAATTTTTAAAACCCACTGAGAAAGTTTTAACTTTCCTTGTGGTGTCACTCTCCACAGATTGAAAAACCAACCAGCTACACCTGCTGCCACAACCACTAGATACCAAAATCTAATAAACAAATCAGAAATGGTTGTAAGTATCCTTGTTGTGAATGGAAGCTCTTTACCAAATTGACCATAAAGATCAGTAAGTCTTGGGATGACAAAGACAATCATAATGATGGAAACTCCGACCATTCCAATAACGATGATGACCGGGTAAATGAGAGCTCCTCTGACTTTTCCTTTGAATTCTTGTTGTTTTTCAAGATTGTCAGCCAGTCTTGCCAAAACTTTTTCAAGCACACCCCCTGTTTCTCCAGATTTCACAAGTGCAACATATGTAAGGGGGAAAAAGTTGGGATGTTTTTCAAGAGCTTTGGAAAAACTTTGCCCTCCTTCAACGTCCGCCAAAACTTGGCTTAATACAGTCTGCACAGTTGGCTTTGCCTGAAGTTGAAGAATTGAAAGAGATTCAGTAAGAGGCAGTCCAGCATTCACCATTGTTGCAAGCTGCCTAGTGAATGCTACCAGATCAGCAGCACTACCCTTGCTTTTTATCTTAAGTAGTGACTTAAGAGAAGTTCCACTTGAGCTGAGACCAGTTACCACATAACCTTTGTCGCGAAGAAGTTTGGCTGCAGCTGACTCTGTGTGCGCCTCAACCACTCCAGTCACAAGTTTTCCAGCTTTGTCACGAGCTTTGTATCGGAACTTTTTCATTTTTAAGATCTAAGGAGGCGCGCCAATAATTCAGGTCTCAGGCAGTATTCTTGAGCAACTTCGAAGGAAACTTTGCCATCTGTCACCAAAGCGGCTAGTGAATTTTCCAAAGTATTCATTCCAGCTTCAGAAGAAGTCTGGATCATCGAATCAATTTGGTGAGACTTACCTTCTCGTATTGCAGTCTTGATTGCATTTGAAGCAGTCATGAGCTCGTAAGCCATCACTCTTTGGTTGTTCTCAGAAGGAATCAATCTCTGAGAAAACACCGCCTCCAATACTTGAGAGAGCTGCAGTCGCACCTGATCTTGCTGCTCGTGAGGAAACACGTCAACAATACGATCAACAGTCTGTGCAGCAGAGTTGGTGTGAAGTGTTGCAAACACCAAGTGTCCAGTTTCAGCAATAGTTAGTGCTGCTGCAATTGTTTCATAGTCACGCATTTCTCCAATAAGTACAACGTCTGGATCTTCACGAAGAACAGAGCGTAGGGCAATTGACCAGGAGTGAGTGTCAGTACCCATTTCCCTTTGGGAAACAATTGATCTATCTGGCTTAAGGATAAACTCTATTGGGTCTTCAATAGTAACAATGTGGCAAGCTCTTTGTTTGTTTATCTCATTCAATATTGCAGCAAGAGTAGTTGACTTACCTTGTCCAGTTGGCCCAGTAACCAAAACAAAGCCTTGCTTTAATGTGGTGAATTTGTGAATCATTGGAGGAAGGCCCAGAGAATCCATAGAGGGGATGGTTGTAGGGATTAGCCTAAATGCTGCAGCAAGACCACCTCTTTGGGTGTAGGCGTTGACCCTAAACCTAGCTTTGTCTGAAAAATTAATTGAATAATCAATTTCTTTATTTACAGAAAGTCTCTCAAAGTGTTCAGCAGACATGTATTTTTTAAGCTCCAAAAGCAGCTCCTCTGAAACAACAGGAGCCTCATGCAAAACATGTACCAGTTGTCCATGAACACGGAGCACTGGAGGAAGACCTGTAATTAGGTGCAAATCTGAAGCCTGCTGGGCAACAGTTAGATCTAGGAGGGTTTGCAGGTTCATATTATTCTTGGGCAACTCTTAATACTTCTTCAATCGTAGTGATTCCTTCAATGGCCTTCAAGTAGCCATCCTGTTTCAAACTCACCATTCCTGCTTGTTTTGCCTCCTTTTCAATATCAGAAGCTGGTGCCCTCTCAAGTATCAGCCTGCTGATTTTTTCATTAATAGGCAGCACCTCAAAGATAGCGACCCTTCCTTTGTAACCAGAATTATTATTCTCAGGAGAGGGGATACCACGAGCAAGCTTGCCATCAAAAGTGGGTGGGATCAAAGACCCTAGCGCCTCTTTCATATCAGCAATAATCGGAGCATCAGCTTTGTATGTTTCCTTGTGTTTGTCATCAATTCTGCGCAAGACACGTTGAGCAACTATTGCAGTAATTGATGATGCCAAAAGAAAAGGCTCAACACCCATATCCAATAGTCGTGGAAGTGTTCCTGCAGCATCGTTTGTGTGAAGAGTGGCAAAGACCAAGTGTCCCGTAAGTGATGCCTGGATAGCAAGGTCGGCCGTCTCCTGGTCACGAATTTCTCCAACCAAGATAATGTTTGGATCTTGTCGCAAAAATGACCTTAGACCTGAGGCAAAAGTAAGTCCAACTGCAGTATTTATCTGAACCTGGTTGACTCCAGGTATCTTGTACTCAACAGGATCCTCAAGTGTCATGATGTTTACTTTAGGAGTGTTGAGTCTTTGGATGACAGAGTAGAGGGTAGTGGTTTTTCCACTACCAGTTGGTCCACAGATAATAATTATTCCATGGGGCCGAAGTATTGAGTCCTCAAGATTTTTCAGTGCACGCCCTCTAAGTCCAAGCTCAGGAAGGTCAGGAATACCTCCACTTTTTTTAAGTAGTCGTATAACAATCTTTTCACCCCAGCTTGTAGGTAGAGTCGAGACACGCAGGTCAACCTCCTGTTCACTATTTTTAAAGTTAAACCTTCCATCTTGTGGAATTCTTTTTTCATCAATCTTCATGCTTGAAAGAATCTTTATGCGAGACACCAATGCCTCATGAAGCTCCCTTGGAATGGTGAGTTTTTCTTGTAAGATTCCGTCAATTCTGTAACGAACTCTAGTTGAGCGCTCAAGAGGTTCAATGTGAATATCAGAGGCTCTGGCTTTAACAGAGAAGTCCAATATATGGGTCACAACTTCACTGATTCTCTCTTGTCTGACAATTCCAGTGTCACGAGTAACATCAAGTGTTTTTACATTTTTTTCTGTTGAAACTTCTTTCAATGCCGCGGAGACCTCTTGAGAGAGTGTGGTTGAGTACCTTTTGTTAATGTTCTCATCAATTTGGTCTGCCATAGCCGCAGCAGGTCTAACGCGATATCCAGTTTTTTGCTCAACAAATTCAACTGTGGCCAAATCAAGAGGCTCCGCCATGGCAAGCACCAACTCGTGATTAGCTGAATCAACAGAAACAGGAAAGATCTTAAACTTCCTTGCCTGTTCTTGTGACACAAGTCCCATGGCAACAGGCGAGACCGGGGTGGTTGAAAGATCAATAAAAGGAACGTTGTAGTACTTGGCCTTGGCTTTAACCAATGCCTCCTCTGAAACTAAGTTTTGTTCACGAAGTATGGCCTCTTGTGGTTTTCCAGTTTGGATTTCAGCAAGCTTCACAGCCTCAGCCCTGTCGGCAGTTAGGGCGTTTAGTGAAACTAAAATGTCAGAAAGCGTATTAGATTGCATGGGCAGAAATATCTCATCTAAAGTATATACTGAAAATCAAAATGCACGCATTCTTATTTTCAGGCAATTTAGATGACGCACGCAAGTATGCCAATTCAATGGGACCAACAATTGAGTTTGATGTTAAATCAGCAGCTGATGCAAAAAACACTCAAGCTCAGCTACTTGTTCCCAAAGGCAAGTACGTGGCCCTTCTTCCTAACTTAGATCTCTCTTCAAACGAATCAAAGCAAGTGCTTTTAAAAAGCATTGAAGAGCCGCTTGATGGTGTGACTATTGTTGTCCACGCATCAAACAAAGAGGCATTGCCAGAAACAATACTTTCAAGACTAAGCAGCGTCAATCAAAAGATACTACTAAGTGAATCCAAGCTAACACCAAAAGAATTTTTAGAAAAACTTGAAAAAACTAAGGAAAGATCTGATGTTTTGGAAGTGTTAAGCGAAGGGTTGAGAGTTAAAGGGTTGATTCAGCACTCAGACAAGATCATGGATGCTATTGTGGCTGTTAAAAAAAATGGAAATACTACTCTTCAGATATTAAACTTGAAAGTGAGGCTAGCAAATTTACTATCGGTATAGACTACTTGTAGCTTGCCTCAAATGCATTTAGTCCTTACAATGAGACCGCTATATGAAACAACCTGAATACAATGCAGAAGCAATCCAAGTCCTGGAAGGACTTGAACCTGTTAGAAAAAGGCCTGGAATGTACATCGGGTCAACTGATGCCAGGGGGCTTCATGAGTGTTTGCGAGAAATTGTCGATAACTCAGTTGACGAAAGCTTTGCAGGAACAGCAACAGAGATCTGGGTTCATATAGATAGTGAGGGCAAGGCTTCAATTCGTGACAATGGTCGAGGTATTCCTGTTGACAAGCACAGCTCAGGCGTTTCGGCTCTGGAGTTGACCATGACCAAGCTACATGCTGGAGGTAAATTTGGAGGAGGGGCCTACAAAATATCAGGAGGTCTTCACGGAGTGGGAGCATCAGTTGTTAATGCACTATCTGAATACTTTAGAGTAATCGTCCTTAGAGGGGGCAAGGCATACATGCAGGAATACAATGCAGGCAAACCGCAGTATGCAGTTAAAGAAATTTCTCAAGAAGAGCTAGACCAAGTAATCCCAGGACACTGGAAAATCAAAATTGGCCCTAAAACCACTGGAACAATCACTACTTTCAAAATTGATCCAACTATATTTATTGACCTTGCTCTTGATGCGACACGTGTCAAAAACATTCTGAAAGATCGAGCCTACCTAATCGGAGGGCTTACTTTCCATTTTGATGATGAGAGAATAAATGACTCACAAACTTACTACTTTGAGGGTGGAATTGCCACCATGGTAGCTCACAGCAACAGAGGAAGAGAGATATTAACTCCAGTTATCTACACATCTAAAGAAGATGACCCGATGAGTGTGGAGGTTGCCATCCAATACACAGACACCTACAGCGAAAGCTTGAAAAGCTTTGTCAATGGAATCAATACAACCGACGGTGGAACTCATGTAACCGGCTTTAGAATGGCCTTGACCCGAGTGATCACAGACTATGCTAAAAAGTCAGGAGCACTTAAAGATGAGCAGCTAACCGGTGAGGACTTGAGGGAAGGTCTTAGCGCAATTATCTACTTTAAGATGCCATCTGAGAGCTTGCAGTTTGAATCGCAAACCAAGGCAAAGCTTAACAACCCTGAGGTTCAAGGATTTGTACAGTCTGCCTTCAAAGAGGGTCTTGAGACATATCTTGAAGAGCATCCACAGGAGGCAAAAAAGATATTAGACAAAGTTATGCTTGCAGCCAGAGCAAGACTTGCAGCAAGAGCTGCAAAAGAAGCAGTACTTAGAAAAGGAGCACTTGAGGGCACTAGTCTTCCCGGAAAACTTGCCGACTGCCAATCAACAGACCCATCAGTTTCCGAGCTTTACATTGTTGAGGGTGACTCAGCAGGTGGAAGCGCCAAACAAGGCAGGGACAGGAAGTTCCAGGCTATTTTGCCTCTCAAAGGAAAGGTATTAAATACAGAGCGCGCCCAACTTGACACAATTATCAAGTTTGAAGAGTTGAAAAATTTAATTATCACCCTAGGTGTTGGTATTGGAGATAGTCTTGAATACGACAAAGCTAAGTATCACAGAATAATCATCATGACAGATGCAGACGTTGACGGAAGCCACATTGCCACTCTTCTTTTGACATTCTTCTTCAGGCACATGCCAGAGGTTATAACTCGTGGATATCTATACTTGGCAATGCCACCACTTTACAAGGTATCAACAGGCAAGACATTTGAATATGCATACACAGATGAAGAGAAAGACAAGATAATTTCCAAACTAGGTGACAAAAAGTTTACCCTGCAAAGATACAAAGGTCTGGGTGAGATGAATCCAGAGCAATTGTGGGAGACTACCATGAACCCTGAAACAAGAATTCTCAAACAAGTTTCAATTGATGATGCCGAGCTTGCTGACAAATATTTCACCATGCTTATGGGTGAGGAAGTGGCTCCTCGCAAAAAATACATTCAGACACATGCAGCCACAGCCAGTCTTGATATATAGTTAGTTTGTGGCAGCAAAAGTTAAATATTCTCCAATCAAAAAAATATTCTTAGGATTACTTACAGTATCTGTTGCCGCTGGAGTAATTATCGCTGCAGTTTACTGGGGAAGAAGGGTAAGTAGCACCATAAATAGCCAAACAGAAGAAATTGTAAGCTTAAAAGAAAAGATCGATGAGTTATCCAACTTACTTTTAGAAGCCCAAAAGGAAATTGAGAGATTAAAAAGCGAGGACCTAAGAGCCCAAAATCAAAAACTGGCCGACAACATCAAAGAGATTGAAAAAAGCTACAAAGAGGCAACTGCTGTTTACGAACAGATAATTGATCTTCCTGCAGGGAAAAACACCATTGCTCTAAGTGACAAGTTGGCAACAGTTTTGTCTGAGCTGTCTAAGCTTAACTACAGCAAAGCTAATGAGTTACTCGTGAGTCTTAAAAAAGACATAGACACAGAAATCAAAAGATTGGCCAGTTTGTCAGCTAATCCACCAGCTACAAAAAGCAACACTCCTCCAGGAGCAGGCTTTAGCAGGCAAACTGTAACTACTGATGTTGGCGAGTTCACAGTAAGTATGGTGGCGGCTGATTTGGGCTCAACGAAAGTGATAGTCGACACTGCAAGCGATGGAGACTGCACCAATAATTGCCCAACACTTCCACTAGCCAGCTATGTTTCAAGAAGTGGGGCGTATGCTGGTATAAATGGGACATACTTCTGTCCTACAAGCTACCCCAGCTGCGGGGGCAAAACCAACTCTTTTGACCTACTTGTGATGAATAAAAACAAGACATACTTCAACTCCGGCAACAATGTATATAGCACTAACCCTGCCTTCATCTTCAGTGCGGGAGGAGTGAGGGTGGTTAGAAATGTTAGCGAGTGGGGACGCGATACAAGCGTAGACGGAGTAATATCAAACTTCCCACTACTAGTATTTAACAAGTCAGTGGTCTTTGGGGGAGATGATGACCCCAAAAAGGGTAGTAAGGGAAGTCGTGGATTTGTGGCCAACAAAGGAAACACTGTCTACATTGGAATAGTCTATTCAGCCACAGTTGCGGAAGGAGCACGCGCACTTTCTGCTCTTGGGATGGATAACGCAATGAACCTTGATAGCGGTGGGTCAACAGCCCTTTGGAGTGGGGGATACAAAGCAGGACCAGGGCGTGAGATTCCAAATGCAATACTATTTGTCAGAAAGTGACAATTACCCCCTCCAAACTTAAAACTACAAGTTAAATTTGGTATAATCATATGCGATTTAAAGTCAACTGGAGGTTTGATTATGAGCGATCGCGAATGGAATAGTGACGACCCAGAGGTGATTAAGGCAAGAGCTGAAGCTTAAGTGAAAGTTCTTGAAGCGAGGGCTAAGTTAAGCTCATCAGCACAAGTGGTATACGCAATCTTTGACAGTATCGGTGGGATTCTTAATATTGTGTTTTTATTCATCCTTGCCCTTGTGTTTCTATTGTCCTGTGTAGCACCCCATTTGTTGCCTAGAATATTTGGGCAATAGCAGATTGTGCCGCACTTTAAATGCTGTCTCTTATACACATCT
>DBDT01000002.1 GCA_002293705.1 Candidatus Woesebacteria bacterium UBA925 | reverse complement strand
AGATGTGTATAAGAGACAGGTCTTATACAGGAAAAGAAAACAGGTCTACGACTTTGTCACTCAATATATACAACAAAATGGAGTGGCACCAACACTAAGGCAGATTGCAAATGCTCTTGGATTATCTTCAGTTGCCACTGTCCATGAACACCTTGAAAGCTTAAAAGATATGGGTCTTATCAAAAGAAGTAAACACCACAGAAGATCAATAGACATAAACATCGAAACAGTTGGTGTTGGAAACCAAAAAGCAGTTACAGTTCCAATTCTAGGCTTTATTGCTGCAGGCAAGCCACTTGAGCCACACACCGACCCAAATGCTCAGATGCAAATCCCACCAGACATGACAACCGGCAAAAGGAGAGTATTTGTACTACAAGTCAGGGGCGAAAGCATGATTGAGGCTCAAATAAGTGATGGTGATTATGTTGTATGTGAGGAGACTAAAGATGCAACAAATGGTCAAATTGTTGTAGCTTTACTTGATAATGGAATGGCAACACTCAAAAGGTATTACAAAGAGGCAACAAGAATAAGGCTAGAGCCTGCCAACTCAACAATGAGCCCTATTTTTGTGAAGAATGTTACTATCCAGGGGAAAGTCGTTGGGCTAATTCGCAAATATAGCTTCCAGTAATGAAGTAGGGGGCGGCATCGCCACCCCCAACCAAACCCAAACTCCTATGGGCATTTTCTGAACAACAATTTTTGCCTTCTGATTGGTTTTCTCCAGTTGATTTTTCTGGTTGACCAAACAATAGCAAAATTGCGATCAGTATTCTGCCTAAGCATAAGAGACTCCTTTGTGGAGAGGGTAAGTCTAAATTATAGGTCTAAGAAAGGAGGTTTTCAAGTATTTTTTTAGTTTCAGCTGGGTCAGCTTTGCCTTTCAACTCTCTTTGAACCTGTCCAATTAAGAACCCAATCACCTCCAGCTTTCCAGCTTTATATTTGGCAACAGCATCTTGATTTGCCTCCAATACTTTAGAAACAATTCCGGTTATCAAATCAATATCAGACTCCAATGTCGGATTTTCTCTCTCAAAAATTCTCTTAAACTCTTCTACAGATGAGACACCTTCATAATTTTTGTTATTAATAAGCTCTGAAGCAATCTTTTTTGGATCCAACTTGGTCTCCTTGACCAAATGCTCAAAAAAATCAGCCTTATCCCTATCTTCAGTTAAAAGCTCCGCATATTGGACTGATACTCCAAATGAGCTTTCAAATCTCAACTGCTTTGCAATTGGCAGCTCAGGCAATCTCGACCTGACCTCATCAATATCTTTGTCAGTTAGAACAATAGGCAAAAGATCAGGCTCAGGGAAATACCTGTAATCACTTGCTGTCTCTTTAACTCTTTGTCTGACTGTCTTCTTTCTAACTTGGTCATAGCCACGTGTTTCCTGAATCAACTTTTCCCCTGAGTTGAGAGCCTCCTCCTGTCTTTTGACTTCCGCTTCAATAGCACCTTTGAGAAACTTAAATGAGTTGATGTTTTTCAACTCCACCTTGTAATCAGGCAAACTCCCATCAGGTGAAAGGGATATATTTGCCTCAAGCCTCATTGATCCTTTTTCCATGTCAGCATCGGAGATCCCAAGATATCTAACAACTTTTTGTACATACTTTAAAAATGTGACCACATCGTCGGCGCTGGTGAAATCAGGCTCTGTCACCATTTCCATCAAAGGAACACCACTTCTATTAAAATCAACCAGACTGCTTTTTGCCCCAGCTTCTTCAATGTGTGTAAGCTTGCCAGTGTCTTCTTCTTGGTGAATTCTTTTTATCCTCACTTTGCCAAACCCAAACTCACACACACCCTCACCACAAAGCGGCAGGTCATACTGACTAATCTGAAAACTTTTTGGCAAATCTGGATAAAAGTAATGCTTTCTGTCAAATTTTGAGTATTTTGCTATTTCACAGCCAAAAGAAAGGCCAAATAAGATAGTATTTTGGATAGCCTTCCTGTTGGCAAACGGCATAGCTCCGGGAAGACCCAAACAAACTGGACAAGTATTGGAGTTTGGCTCTTTTTCAAAATAGCGGCCAGAACAGCGGCAAAACATCTTGCTTTCTGTGTTTTGCTCAATATGCACCTCAAGACCAATTATTGTTTTGTATTTATTCATTTGTGTAATGATACTTTTTTGGATGCAAAGTAAGCTACAAGTGCAGTAATTCCCAAAATTACAAGCATTAGCCTAGCTCCCAATATTTCGGTGATTGTAGCTGAAAAGATAACAGGAAATACAGTGGCCGCTGTAGTAACAAACCAAAAGTTACCAAAGACACGCCCCGCAAACTCCCTTGGTGTCTTCATTTGCATGTAAGTCATTGTTGGAACCAAAATAGACACAAAAGCACTGCCTGCTAGAAAGAAAGATGAGACCAAAGCAGCCCTACCGATCCAAAATGGAAGGAGTGGTACCAATAAAGATACAGCCAAAAATCCAACAGATAGACCAACAAGACCACCATGAACAATTTTTCTGCTTCTCATCTTTTTTGCAAGCCTACTTACCAAAACCGTACCTAAAATTGCCCCAGCTCCGGCAGGAAGAACGACTAAAATTCCAGAAAGGGCTGGTCTTGTTTTCACTATTTCAATAGCAATTGCTGGAAGGTTCACGACCAATACAGACATAGATATCTGAAGCCACACTAGAAACAAAAATGGATAGAGTATTTGCTTGTTACCTCTAATGAAAGTGAATCCTTCTTTCATTTTTAAAATGAAGGAGATTAGCTTGTCTTCAATGTTTTGAGCTTTAAACTCTATTTTTCTGTCATCTTGAGGTAGCCAAAGTGTTGCAATGTATGCCACCAACAGCCAAGCTGAGGCCAGAAGTACGGTTGCTTGAAATCCGATCAACTCATGTAATAGTCCGGCCAGACCAAAGGCCACAATTGTTGCTGCCTGTTGGGAAACGAAAAAGATACTATTTGCCTCAACTAATTCGTCTTTTTTAACAACCTTAGTTAAAAAAGCAGTTTCAGCCGGAACATAAAGCTGATTTATAAGTGAGTAAAGTGCAATTACTCCGTAAGAAAGAAAAATATATCTTTCAAACAAAAAAGCGTAGGCAAACACTATTATTGTTTGAGCAAGGTTGGACCAGACAAGTATCCTCCTTCTGTCATACATATCAACAGCAGCAGCTGCAAATGGACCAGTGATGATTGCCGGAATGGCGTATGCCACCCAAATGAAGGAAGATGCAATTGTTGAACCTGTCTTTTCGAAGATTAAAACAATTACTAAGAAATTTAGAATGTTGATAGTAAGAAGGCTTGTGGCCTGTGAAGCCCAGAGTCTCAAGAAGTTTTTATTTTTAAATATTTTACCCGTCATAGTTTGGGTGATTTTGTGTGCCAATCTGTAGCTTCTTGATATGATTGTGCCAGGTCAAACACCATTTGTTCTCCAAAGCTTGGGCCAATAATCTGAAGTCCAACTGGTAAATCATCTGAAAATCCACAAGGAACACTAAGCGCACACACGCCAGCAATATTAATTGCAACAGTGTAGACATCAGCAAGGTACATACTTAATGGATCATTCGACTTTTCTCCCAGTTTAAATGGAAGAGTTGGCGAGACCGGAGCAAGCATCAGGTCTACTTTAGAGAAAGCTTGCTCAAACTCACTTTTAATCAAGTCTCTGACAGCCACAGCTTTATTGTAGTAGGCATCTACATATCCACTTTCAAGAACATATGTACCAAGCATTATTCTTCGCTTTGCCTCATCTCCAAAAGCATCCCTGTTAAGACCCATTCTCACCCCGTCATATCTACCAAGATTTGATGAAACTTCAGCTGGACAGATGACATAGTAGGCAGAAATTGCATAATCTGTGCTTGGGAGTTCTACCTCTACAACCTTATGACCCATTTGCGATATTTTTTCAATTGCATCCAAAACAAGTCTTTCAACTGAGGGATCCATGCCTTCTGAAAAGTACTGCTTTGGAACACCTATGGTGTATTTCGTCTTAGGAGCAGCCCCATTAACATCCAAGACAGTCTGGTCAAAACCGTCTTGACCTTTGACTATGTCAAAAATCTTTTTTGAATCAGAGCTACTTATTGCAAAATTGCCCATTGTATCAAGAGAGCTGGCCATGGCAATCACTCCATATCTACTTATTGCTCCATAAGTGGGCTTTAGTCCAACAACATTAGTAAATGAGGCAGGAAGCCTAACTGATCCTCCAGTATCCGTGCCCATTGCAAAATCACAAAATCCCGCAGCCACCGAGACAGCTGCACCGGAGCTTGATCCTCCTGGCACGCGAGATTTGTCCCACGGATTCTTTGTAACTCCAAAATCTGAATTTTCCCCAGAGCTTCCATGCGCCCATGCATCTTGATTTGTTTTACCAATCAATATCGCGCCAGCTTCGGTTAGCCTGCTGATAACTGTTGAAGAATAAGGAGGAACGAAATCGGACAGAAGCTTGCTTCCTGCTGTGGTTTTTACCCCCTCAGTCAGATACATGTCTTTAGCGCTAAAAACCAAGCCAAACAGAGGCATTTTTTCAAAAACTTCTTCACCTTTTTCTGAAAAAAGAGTGTCCATCTGCTCAGCTTTTTTCAAAGCTTCTTCACCTGTGATGGTTATAAAGCTATTAAGCTCCCCATCAAACTCTTCAATTCTTTTCAAGAAATACTCTACACGACTTTTTACAGTCGCTTGCCCGCTTTTGATCTGATTTTGTGCTTTGGAAAATTCGGTTATCATGATTCGTCAGTTTGCGAAAAAACATACTTAACTTCAAACATCCCAGACTTTTTGCTATTTGTGTTTGACAGAGCCTCATTTGGGGTTAGTTTGTTCAACTCATCTATAGTGTCCTCCCTCATTTTTAAAAGTGTTCCTGACTCGGTGTGTTTTTGAGAAGAGCTAATCTCCAAGGTGGCAATTTTATCAATGTGGGTAACAATCTCACTTAGTTGTTTTTCAAATAATTCGGTTTCTGCTGGCGTAAGTGTTAGTTTTGACAGACTGGCTACACGCGCTACATCATTTTTGGTTACTGTATGCATGTGCCTATGATATCTGAATAGACCTATTGCGCGCTACGCTCAATTTGAAGTTAGCTAAGCAGTTTTGGCGTAAGCTTGACCACACCATCTTTTTGGTCAACCAAAAGCTCATCACCTGCTCCAAGCCTTGACTCGAGTATGAAGTTGGCAGCCCCATCCAGTATTTCTTCCTCTATCAGTCTTCTAAGGGGTCTAGCCCCATATGCAGGGTCATATCCTTTTTTGGACAACATTTCGGCAACAGAGTCTGAGTATTTTACCCTTATATCCTGTTTCAAAAGCTCACTTGCCACCTCAGAAAGCCTTAGCTTGGTGATTTCTAGCATGTCGCTTTGAGATAGTTTGCCAAAAACACAAACCGCAGTGAGTCTGTTTATAAACTCTGGTTTAAAGTACTTTGGAAGCAAATCAGTAATCTTCTCTTTGGTTTTTTCATCAACCTCTGAACTCAAAAGAAGTTCACTTCCAACATTTGAGGTCATAATGATAATTGTGTTTTTAAAATTTACTGTTCTACCAGTTCCATCTGTCAATCTACCTTCATCCAAAACTGACAGCAAGCTATTGTAAATATTGGGGTGCGCCTTCTCTATTTCGTCTAAAAGAATAACACTGTAAGGTCTTTTTCTTACAGCCTCAGTTAGTTGACCACCCTCTCCAAAACCTACATACCCCGGGGGTGAACCGATTAGCCTTGATACTGAGTGGCTTTCTGAAAACTCACTCATATCAAGTCTCACAATTGACTCTTCCGAACCCATCAGGCTTTCTGCCAACGCTTTAGCAAGTTGAGTTTTACCAACACCAGTTGGGCCCAAAAACAGAAAGCTGCCGATCGGTCCCCTGGAGATGTTAAGTCCAGCCTTGCTTCTTCTGATGGATCTTGAAACTGTAGATAAAACATCGTCTTGCCCTTTGACCTTTTCTTTCAATTGTTGCTCCAAGCTTATTAGTTTTTGCGAATCAGCAGTAGTCAGCTTTCCTACTGGAATTGCAGCCCAACGACTAACAACCATAGCAATATCATCGCCAGTTACCTCCTCTTTGATAAGCCGTCTGTCCTTTGGGATTTTTTTCCATTCGGATTCTAGGGTCGAAAGTTTAGCCTCAACAGAAGGTATTTTGCCATACTTGATCTCGGCTGCTTTGTTTAAGTCAACTTCTCGCTCGGCCCTCTCAAGCTCTCCCCTTAAGTTATCTATCTCTCTTCTTTGTTTTTGGATTTGCGAAACAATATCTTTTTGTGCTTCCCAATCTTTGCTCTCATTCTGATACTCATTTTTCAAAGCAGCTATTGATTCGGATAACTCATTAGTAGTTTTTCTTGCAGAATCACTCTTCTCCTTCTTTAACCCTGCAATTTCAATCTCAAGCTGTGTTATTTTTCGCCTCAAGAGATCAAGTTTTACAGGCATGCTTTCGGCTTCAATTTTAAGTGAGCTTGCCGCCTCATCGATAAGGTCGATTGCCTTATCTGGGAAGAATCTGCCACTTACATACCTATCAGCAAGTTTTGCAGAAGCCACAACAGCATCGTCGGTAATTTTGATTCCATGGTGTACCTCATATTTTTCCTTAAGACCCCTTAAGATTGCGATAGTATCCTCAACTGAAGGTTCTTCTATTACGACTGGTTGAAATCTTCGCTCAAGCGCAGCGTCTTTTTCTATATGCTTTTTGTATTCTGCAAAAGTTGTTGCACCAATCATTCTAAGAAGTCCCCTTGAAAGCGAAGGCTTAAGCATGTTTGCTGCATCAACTGCCCCTTCAGCTGAACCTGCCCCCACAATTGTGTGAAGCTCATCTATAAACAAAATATACTTACCATCCGCCTCCTCTACTTCCTTCAATACATTTTTCAACCTGTCTTCAAACTCACCTCTAAATTTTGCTCCTGCCAAAAGCAGAGCCATATCAAGGGCCACCAGCTGTTTACCTTTTAGTGATTCAGGCACATCATCTGAGGCTATGCGTGCAGCAAGCCCCTCAATTACTGCAGTCTTACCCACTCCAGGCTCACCTATTAAAACAGGGTTGTTTTTTGACCTTCTAGAGAGAATCTGCATAACACGCCTTACCTCTGAGTCTCTTCCAATCACAGGGTCAACACCACCTTTTTTGGCTCTCTCGGTAAGGTTTATTGAATATTTTGGAAGAAATGGACCTTCCTCTTTGGGGTTTTCAAATATGATTCTGTGAGTGTTGTCTCCGTCTTTCATACTCAAAAGTTACATAATTAGCACTCAAATGTCAAGACTGCCAATTAGATCATCTTGTTTAACGCTTTGATTCGCTCTGAAACAGGTGGGTGGGTATTAAAAAGATTAGAAAACCAGCTAACTGCCCTATTATCACCTTCCTTGAATGGACTAGCGATGTAAAGAGGGGCAGTTGCTTTATTGGCAGCTTCAAGTGGCTCCTGGTCTGCACTTATTTTTTTCAAAGCTGAAATTAAACCACTTGGTTGCCTGGTGATAGAAACTGCCGCTGCATCAGCCGCAAATTCCCTTCTCCGACTAATTGCAAGCTTGAGAAGGGATGCCACAAGTGGTGAAAGCAGGGCAAAAACAACACCAAGTGCAAAAAATAAAGCCCCACTAGAACCTGATTCACGATCTCTGGATCCTCCTCCCCAAAAACTCATCCTCAAAAACCAGTCTGCAATCAAGGCAACGCTTCCAACCAAAACAGAGACAACACTCATTGTCCTGATGTCGTAAGACCTGATGTGTCCAAGTTCGTGGGCAACAACAGCCTCAAGCTCAGTTCGGCTCAATTTCTCACAAAGACCTGTTGTTACACATACTACTCCATGTTTCGGGTCCCTTCCTGTGGCGAAGGCGTTTGGTGCTGAGTCGTCTATTACATATAGTGCTGGTCTTGGGATACCTGAGCCTAGACATAAGTTTTCAACTATTTGGGTCAAGTGAGGATACTCGCCTTTTCTAAGTGGTCTTGCTCCACTGGTTGCCAACACGATTTTGTCACTAAACCAGTAACCTCCAAAGCTAGTTAGTCCTGAGATTATCAATCCAATGCCAACAAAACCCAGTCCACCCGGGCGATAGCCAAAAAACGCCGAAAGGGCGTTTGCAAATACCCAAAAAACTAGACCCATAAATAAGGTGAATACCACCATTATTAAAAGGGTCTGTTTTTTATTTGCCGACTGAACCTCGTAAATGTTTTTCATTGCACTTAATTTATCAGATTGAAATCTTTGGAATCTTTACGTCAGACTCTGAAACTTCAATATGTGATCCACGCTCAGGAGTTGATAATCCTTTTTGTGTCTCAAACTTGAAAAACTTAGCAACAATGTTGTCAGGAAAGGTAACCAGCCTTGTGTTGTAATCAGCAGAAAGATCAATCAAAAGCCTTCTTGCGTACATCACTTTGTCTGATGTGTCACGAAGCTCATCCATCAGTTTTCCAACAACTGATGAGGAGGTAATCTCAGGATTATCCTCTACAGCAACTGAAAGCCTTGGTATTACTTTGTTTAAAGCATCAGAAGCTGAGCTCATAAGCTCAACATCTCCACTTCCTGCTGCCTCTACGACTTGTTTTCTAGCAGAAACCAAGAGCTTGAATATCTCTTTTTCGTGAGACAAAAAGCCTTTAGCTGAAGATTCTAGGTTAGGAATTAGCTCAGCTTGTCTTTTAAGTTGGTTTCCAATCTCTTGGATGCTGGCAACAATCCTAGCCTTAGTGCTTACAAAAAAGTTATACACAGAAATTACCCAAAAGACTATTACAACAATTGGAGCGAATATTAATAATAACGGCATAGTGTAGGCACCTCCTTAGGCCTAATTATAGCAAAGCGATTCTAGGATAATAATGCCTCAAAGTCAGGCAGCTCCCAGGTATTAACCTGTCTCTTATACACATCT